>JAFRCG010000010.1 GCA_017404515.1 Candidatus Saccharimonadota bacterium
TAGGAAATAATGGTATTGGTTAGATGGATTAACGCTATTGGCAAAAAGGATAGCGTTATTAGTAAAATAGATAGCGCTAATAGTTTATTCTATGCTCCTTATGCTTCACCAAGAGCCCGTCGGTATCCGCTTTCGTATGTACTGGCTGGGCGGTATGTTTGGGATAGCGGCGACTTGAGTCTTCAGGGGCAACATGGCAATTGGCAGACTTCTACTGGAAACAGTACGGACAGGATGGTTACCCTGGCTATAAATAGCACTAGTTTATTAAATCCTTCTGATTACAACGATAAAATCCGTAGCTGGTCTCTCCGCTGGCGGAGAGCAAAGCTATACAGTTTAGTCGTATCATTCTGGAAATTAATAATTCCGCTAGCTGTAGCTAGATAATAGGCTCTATCACTGCTGTAGCTTGTTGATGCCCATATATCAAATTCAGAACTTTGGTAAACTAGCCCGCCATAACTTCCGCCATATCCACCAGAAAATACATACGAAAGCGGATACCGACGGGCTTTGATGGAGCGGAGAGGAAAACCGGCAGCTTTGCCATCTTCGCGCGCTGCAAGACCACCTGAGTTAATCCCCATTGAATATGCACCAGTTGCGCTGATTGGAGCACTTGTCCACCAAAATCCATAAGTTCCCTGAAAGTCCAACTTGTCATAGCCTCCACCTGCTATAGTATTCCAAAAATACCTACCAGACAATACATACGAAAGCGGATACCGACGGGCTATTGTGGAGCGGAGAGAAAAGCCGTTGGCTTTACTACTGTTACTCTGGGGGTTGAGATAGCTACTATTCACGACCAAGTAGTACGCGCCACTATCACTGTAGGCTGCGGTAGACCACCAGTTCCCGTGGGCGTCCTGGTTGTACAGGTTACCATTGCCCCAGACATAGTAGCCTGACAATACATACGAAAGCGGATACCGACGGGCTTGGGTGGAGACGCAGCGGAGAGCAAACCCGTAGGCCCTACTAGCGTTATCCTGGGGGCCGAGATGGCTACTACCCAGGACCAGGTAGTACACATTACTATCACTGTAGGCTGCGGTAGACCACCAGTTCCCGTAGGAGTCCTGGCTGCCCAGGCCACCATCCCACCAGCGGTAGTGGCCTGAATATACATACGAAAGCGGATACCGACGGGCACCGGTGGAATAGGAGGAGAGACAGAATCTCTAAAAAAGAAGCGGGTGGCATGCACAGTGGTTTTAGACTGCTTGATTATTTAGATTTGGAAAAAGAAAATGCATATTCCTGACGCTTACCAGCGTATGGCATTTTCTTTTTCCAAGTCAGCAGTCAGAAACCACTGTCATGCCAGGACCCGCTTTACACTTTAGTAGACCTGTTTTATACAGGCCCCCGTGTTCATTCCAGGACTCGCTTCAGTGTATATTGATTTTTTGTGTAATATGTGATATAATATAGAGATAGAGTCTTTTAAATTCCAAGAGAAGGGGGTGAAAAAATGGATAGAAAGACTAGAGTTTTAATAGTTGTATCTTCTTTGATGGCATTGGTGCTGGTAGTATCAAACATCGCCGCTGTAAAATTGTGGGACTTGTGTGGTATCCCAGTGGATGGTGGACTAATTATCTTTCCATTGTCTTACATCTTGGGTGATTTAGCCGTTGAACTTTACGGCGAAAAGACTGCAGGATGGATAGTCTTTTTGGTAGCGGCACTAAATATCCTAACGATGTTAATTTTTGCGGTTGTGATTGCGCTGCCGTCTTATCCTGGTTGGGATGGACAAGGTGCACTAGAAGCGACACTGGGATCTTCAATTAGGATCACCGTAGCTTCGCTGACGGCGTTTATTGCAAGTAGCCTATCCAACAACTGGTTGTTTTGTAGGATCAAGATTCGTCAAGCCAGCTCTGAATTCCGACCAGCCGAAGATTACGACCGTGGCTATAGACTACGGGCAATCTTGTCGTCGCTACTGGGGCGATTTATCGATAATGCCCTGTTTGAGACAATAGGATTCCTAGGAGTCTTGCCGACAAAAGATTTCATCAAACAAGCCATTGGTGCCTATGTTGAAGGTACTATAGTGGAAACCGTTTTAGTAATCTTTGTCTCCGGATTTGTAGTTTCCGCCATCAAGAAGTACATTAGAAAAGAAGCCCCCGCTTGAAAGCAGGGGCTTTTTATTAGAATAGATATTCTAGGTAATCTTTGAGCATCCTGGTGCCAGAAATAACTGGCAGGAAGGCGACGAGCTCTTTTTTGATGATAAATTCTAGGTCAAATTCGTGTTCCCAAGCGTTGGCGGCCTCTTCCATGCGGATGTAGAGAGATTCTATCTCTTCGGCCTCAGTGTTACCGGTAATGCTGAGATAACTATCTGAGGAGGCATCGGCTATGCCACCATCATGAGTGCTGACGAGGATGCCCATATTAACAATATCTTTCATCCAAGAGGTACCGCAGGCTTCTAGACCAACGATAGGATTATTAATGGAGATATTAGCACCGATAGAAAGGGCACGGCCTAGTTCTTCGTCGTAATCTGGGAGATAATGGACGCGTTTTTTGAGGATTTCGTCATGGTCGACAAGATCTAGGATACGATGCAGCCTAGCGGCCATGCGGTTATCACCTTCATGGACGCGGCCACAAAGAATATAATGGGCATTATGTTTTTCTAGGATTTGTTTGAGGCGTTCTGGTTGAGAAAATGGTAGCCAAGGGCGTTTGTAATCGACGAAACGACGCTTGAACTGAAAAAGTAAGGCGTTATCTGGGATCTCAAGGAATTTTCCATATTGATCTGGGCGATGAGCTAAGACAGAATTTAGCTCTGCACGGCCACGCTTCTTGAGGGCGAGGATGTCTTTGGCGGTGATAGTTTCAATTTTCTCCGTATAGTCGGTAGTTGGGAGATAAAATTTGTCTAGAATATCTTTTTCGCGGAGGAATTTGACAATTTCTGGGCTACACCAGGTAGGGATATCAATACCATTAGTGACAGCCTTAAATTTGACTTTGTTGCCAGCAAGATCGTGATAATTGGCTACCCTAGCGTGAAGCTTGGAAACTCCAGAACGAAGCTCGGCAATCTCTATAGTGACGGCGGAAAGACGGATGTGGCCATACTCAAATTTGTCAGAGAGCCATTTTTTGACAGCTGGAGATTTGAGGTTAGGAAAGACAAAACGCTCAAATTGCGCATAGGAAAATTCGGCTTCGGCGGCTTGGACCAGAGTATGATTGGTATACAAAGTGTGTTTTCTGGTATAGACTACAGCTTCGTAAAAATCCATACCATTAGAGGCTAGTTCATCAAGACGGGCTAGGGCGGCAAAGAAAGTGGCGACTTCGTTTAGCTGCATGATAGCAGGCTTCAAACCGGCGAGTTTGAGGGCCTGATAGCCACCGAAACCGAGTGCAACTTCTTGATAGAGACGGTGATCTCCACCAGAATCGCCAGAGTAGAGCTCACCAAAACCTGGCTCTGTAACACAGATGATACGAGTACTGCCGAGTTGCTTTTCAATAACATCTAGAGTAGCGATTTGGCCGTTACAACGGATATTGACCGTATCTATAAACTGATAGCCATATTTGGTGTAGTCTACTGGCTCGTGGGTGGTGTAGTTTTTGAAGCCGTTTTCTGATTGCTCATAATGTTGGTGCTGCTCGCTAGGATAAAATGGAGTAATTAACACAAATGGGACATTGCCCTGTTCGGCTACGCGGCGAGTATCGGCAGCAAGTACGCCTAAGCCTCCGCCACCACGGATGCCGTTTTGCTTGTCGTAGAGTTCAATTGTCCAATAGGTATAAGGGCGTTCGGCAGTGATAGCGTGAGTTAAATGATGGCGGTTAATGGCGGCATAAAACTCTTCCACATCCTCAATATTATCTAGGGGATGAGAAACTAGAGGTTTTTTAACTGATTTCGGCTGGCCCACCTGTTTTTCCATGTATGTTCCCTTTTATGATTTGGTTGGGTTTTTTTCTGAACTAATAACGGTGGCAACTAATACCATAATGGTTTCAATATCGGTGATGTTACGATTGGAAAAACTAATATTGCCAAGAGGGCGGCCAAAGACAATTCTGCCGATGGTTTCTCCGCGGCAATCTTTGAGGATGGCAATAGCCTCTACGCCAGTGGAGCGGAGCTCGGTTTTGACACCTTCGTCTAATGGTAGCCAAAGGTCTTTGCCATCAGGCTTGATAGAACCAATTTTGGCAATGTCGGTAGAAGTGACTTTGATAGCTTTGGAGCTATAGAGCTTGTTATCGATATAGATACCGACATATTGAAAATGCATATGATCGGCTAAAAATTCTGCTAGTTCGCGATAATTGATATATTCTTTGGAAATAACGCTGAGTTTTTTGACAATGTAAGGGATGTCGATTTCTTTGATGGAAGACAGAGAGCGGACATAAGCACTAACTTCGTTCAGCACTGGGAAGAGCAAGAGTACGACAACGATCATAATGGCGTTTAAAATGATAACTGAGGTAGATGGGCTTGGCACTTTGAACATGGAAATAAAGACAACAAAGAATACAGCGAGATAGATAATAGCGGCAAGCGACATGATGATGACATGCGAGAGCATTCGCAGCCAAGAACTAGACATATCTAATAGACGATATCTGAGAATGCCATAATAGTGGGTGATAAGGTCGATAGAAACGGCAAGTGGACCTAACCAAATAAGATCATATCTGTAGAGTGGAAGATAGAGATCAAAGAAGCCTGCAACAGTCCAAGCGATGGCCAAGCCGACTAGGAAGATGGTCCAACCGCGTTTAGTAGAATGGTTGGTAGTGTGTTTGATTTTGGAAACCAGCGCAATAACAACCATTAAGCCTTCTAGGCCGCAAAGCACAGTATAGGCAAGATAATACCAGCCGCGAACAATAGTGATGGAATTTCCGGCTTCGGAAAGATTGATCTCAGAATAGAGGAGCTGGTGGTTATAAAGGAGCGCAATTGCCATAAAGATAGTGCCAATGGAAGAGATAGTAATGGCTAGCCACCCCCACTTGGTCTTCCAACTAGTATAAACTACGATGAATAGATCCATGATGAGCGTGAAAAGGTAAATGCCATAGATAGCGAATTTGGCGCCAGCAACATTGGACTCGTCCATAGTGAGACAAAAAGCCATAGAAACAGCCCATCCAAAGACACCAAAAGTGGTTAGGAAGAACATGAATGCCTTGGCACGAGAGCCTTTAGATGCGCCGATTAAGACGGAAATGCCAGAAAGAAGCGCTAGGATAGATACCGTAATAAGTAAGATAGCAATTAGTTGCATTAGACCTCCTATTTGGTTTTATTTTAGCATAAGCGGGCGTAAGCGGCAAGAGTTTTCTAAGAAAAAGCCCCGCAAAAGATGCGGGGCTTAAGGTGCGGCGTCCAGATTTATTTAGGCATCCGGATGCCATATGTAACCATGATGGGGGTGTCGAAATCGTCTTTTGTAATCTTGTAAGTCGTGAGATTAGTGTCGATACCTGCTGCTTTCAGGATGCCAAAAAGCTGTTCGTTGGCATCTTCGATAGATTTGAAGAGTGTAAGAGGAAGATAAAAACCGCGGATGGCGCGATTTCTTTCCCATTCCCAGAATATGGGGTAGAGCTCCATAATAAAAAGCCCGCCAGGAGTGACGACTCTCTTGATAGCTTCCAAGATCTGCGGGAATTTATCCCAAATATAGCTGATGATGCCGTTGGCTACTAGCACATTTGTCTGATACATACGCGGATCTCTCAGGCCGATTACCAAATCATCCTGCAGGTATTCAATTTGATCCTTGAACGGTAAATCCTGCAGCAACTTTTCGGTATCGATCGACTTGTCACTATCTACCAAGAAAGCAGTTTGGCCAGAGTCCAGGGCTAAGCCGAGATGACGGAATTCCGGGGCCATACCGGCTGCTAAGAATCCGATCTTTTCGGGCTTTTCCTCTATGATTCGATCTACTGTGAATAGACCTCTTTCCATAATGCCAGTAAACAAGTCGTCTTTGATAGCGTAAGGAAAGAAAGGATCTTCCAGCCCCATTTTACGGTATTTGCCAGTAATGTCAACGCCATATCCGTATACGATTTCCAGAGCGATAGAGCGCGGTACAGATTCCGCGATCCAAGGCACGAAGAATTCTGATGCGATACGCCAACGCCGGTTGGGTGGAATTTTCCCGTCTGGGTCAATTACTTCCCAGGATTTCAGGTCTGTGTCATAAATGGTGCCATAAAGCACCTTGCTAGTCATGGCAATATTTATAAATTTGTCGATGACTGCCTCGATGTGAGCTCTTACTTCTGGGTTATTTTGATACTCTGTAAGAGTTTCTCCGTGAAGGGATTCGATCAAATCCCTTTTAAGTTTTTTTGCGTCCATGATAGGTGCAGACTCGACATAGTAGTCGAAATGTCTGGCTTTGTCCATGGGCGGGAGCTTTTCTTTCCAGTCTCTCCATTTATTAATATCCATAACACACCTCCTAATTTTGAATGTTCGAATTTACCCACCTATGGTTACTGCTTATTATTATACCAGAACTTGAGTTTTTTGGCAATAAGTGTTAAAATGTACCTATCTTGGGGATTCGCCAAGTGGTAAGGCACTGGGTTCTGGTCCCAGCATTCGGGGGTTCGAATCCCTCATCCCCAGCCAGGATTTGCAAGTAAAAAATAGAACGCTTTAAGCGTTCTATTTTTCGTCCTAAGACTAATATTTCCTCAGTGGGTAGTAAACAGCAAAGCTAATTGCAAAGACTGCTAGATTGGCGAGTACGAATGATTGTGATAGGATGACGGCGGCAAAGGATCTATTATTGAAGATTTGAGCGGCAACTTCGGAGACAGCACCGGTATCTGGCGCGTATGAAACTACGCCCAATGGATCTAGGTAGGCAAAGTCGGCATCATCATAGATGGTAGCATCGCCCATATCAACTAGCTGGTTGATATTATTAGTGGCTGGCTGTGTAGTGGCGGCTTTGGCGGCTTCTTCTGCGGCTTGTCTAGCGCGCTCAGCCTCTTCCTCTAGACGCTTCCTTTCTTCCTCGGCCTTCTTAGCCTCTTCTTCCAGGCGCTGCCTTTCCTCTTCGGCTTTTCTAGCCTCCTCCTCTAGACGCTGTCTTTCGGCTTCTTCTTCGGCCTGTCTGGCTTCTTCTTCTAGGCGCTGCCTTTCCTCCTCAGCCTTTCTGGCTTCTTCTTCTAGTCTAGCAGCTTCTTCGGCGGCTTTTCTCTCCTCCTCTTCCTTCTTGCGTTGTTCTTCCTCAAGTCTTTGGCGCTCAGCTTCCTCTTCTTGGCGTCTACGCTCCTCTTCTTCTTGACGCTGCCTTTCCTCCTCTTCTCTCTGACGCTGTTCTTCCTCTTCTTTGGCCTTTTCTTCATCTTCTATTGGCGTGACCGGTGTGAGATCTTGATATTCTACGGTTGTAGTATCAAAGGAGATACCAACATCGCCATAGCCGTTTTTAGTGAGATAAGCGATTTTGTTGGTGATGGAGCCGGTGTGATTATCTGGTAAAATGTTGAATCTAAAGTAAACAGTATCGGTGCCGGTTCCAGCTTTGCCTAAAGTAATTGGATATGCTAGCAAGAAGTCATTATTGGTGATGCCTGGGCCGGTGATCTCTAGTGGCATCCAAGATGATTCTATATTTGGAGTATAAGTATAGGAAATGAGTTTGCTGCTAAGTGGGATGAAACCACTGCCGTCATTTTCTGAAGTAATATAGGATGATAGGTGAGTGAGATAAAGTGGATTTTCAGTATCGATATTTTTGAGGTTGCTGGTGTATGAAACCATTTTGTTGTCGATGATTTCTCCATCTAGGTCTGCATCGGCGGCAATTGGCCAGTTCATATTAGTAATGGTGATTTTAGCATTAGCCTCAGAAGTGCTTCTTTCGGCATAGAAGAAGTTCAAATCATAGACACGGTTTTTGACTAGGCCGGCATCAATTAGTTTGGTTCCGGCTCCGTCAACGGTGGAAGTAATAGTGCCGTCAGCGTTGATAGTAAAGCTACCGCCTACTGCGGAATGGACGCCACCGATATCTAATACTAATTTACCATTGAGGAAGACCCAGACATCATCGTCACCAGAGAAATTGAAAGTTTCGTGGCCGTTCATTTCGGCTTTGATAGGCACGGTCATATAAGCGGTAAAGGAGAAGTTGTGGGTAAGCTGTCCACGAGAAGTTCTGACGTTGCTATCGTTTTTGCTGACGCTATCAGAATTGAAAGTAATGTCGTCTAGTGGGAAGACATCGTTGCCGCCATAAACATAGGTATTGGTATTTCCTTGGCGAATGAAGGTGATTTCCCTATCGTAGCGTTTGCTGAGGCCAGAAACTTCGTGATACCAACGATAAAAATTATCATTGGCACCAACTGGGTTGCCACCGGTTATCCATTGGCTGGCGCGGTTGATGCCAGCTTTGGAGGATGCGTTTTGATTAGTATAAGTTGGTAGTGGTAACTGATCTAAGCCAAGAGTGTCTTTGACAATTCCCTGCTGGAGCGAACCAACACATTGACCAGAACAGCTACACCATTCAAATTGGCGAACTTTAGCCTGGCAAGAGTCCATTTTTTGGTCAAAATAAGTAATTGGAATAGTAATAGTATCTGGATTGCCAACAGAAGCAACTTTCCAAGATTTTGGAACGCCAGATTCGTTAGCGATATTTTCTAGAGTAAGAGCACGCGCTGCACCAGTGATGCTGATGATGACGAGTGAAATAAATGACAAAATTAAAATTGCCCTGGCTATACAGGCAACTTTGTGTAAGCGCAAATCGCGCAAAGCTTTTTTGGTTAGTTTTTTCTGTTGCGACACAGCAGAACTGTGATCTGACTTTTTGGCATGGGTATGTTTACGAGTATGTTTACTATTCATTTGATTTGACCTCTTGTTGTTAAGCTTATTTTAATGCTTCTGGTTTTTTAAGTCAAGAAACTTTTGGTAAATTTTTATTTAATCTTTGAAATGATTTTGGGCTTGTATTTTGGGGGCTGCTTATGCTAAAATTGTAGTAGATTGGAGGTTATTTAGGTGGAACTGATTACAATTCTATTGATTCTCGTATCGGTTTTGACACTATTTTCTGGCGTTACTATGCTTGTTGGTGCAGAGCGTGGGGTAAAGCCAAAAGCAGCAGTCTTTTTCTTAACTACATTATTTGCGGTCTTGTGGGCGTTTTCAGTAATTATATTTTTGAATATGCAGCCGGGCAAAGATGAGCTTGCTAGAGTAATGATTTTCTTGATTTATACAACGCCAATCTTGATGATGTTGATGCAAGTGTTTTATTCTGGTTGGGGCAAAAAAATATGTTTCAAACTAGGCATATTATATATATTGGCAACAATAGTATTCATAGTGGTGTTTATTGCAGATAGACATACATTTTATGAGAATTTTGCCCTTGATCCTTCGGCTGGAAATAGTGTAACCTTTGCAGGTGGTTGGCTATATGTATATTACATAATTTTGACATTGGCGATGCTAACAACTTTTGTGTTAGCCGCTGTCTACAATGCAAAAAAGGAAGACAGCAAGAGGCTAAGAATTGGTAATGCTGTTTTTGCAACGGGCTTATTTATTACTGGGGCTATAGCGGTAATTTTTAATTTGATTTTGCCGATTTTTGGGGTATATAGTTTGGTGTATGTCGGGCCGCTAACACTATCTGTAGCAGCAATTTTGCATTTTTACGCGATTTTGAGATATCGCTTGATTGTGCTTTCTAACACTTGGCTCAAAATTGGTTCTTATGTGATTTTGATGTCGGTGGCAGCGGTTGCTTACATGGTGATCTTTTCTCTGATTTTCTCTCTGCTATTTAAGATTGAAAGAGTAAGTACAGAGATTATGATTATGAATTTCATCATGATTATGATTGTGCTACTGATTTTGCCGGTATTTAATGAGGTTAATGGTTTTATAAGATCATTAATATCGGTACAAGAGATCAATTTGCAATATGTAATCAGGAAACTAAATAGATTGGCTACTCAGAATGTAGATTTGAATGAGTTGGCTACATTTTTGGCAGACAATTTGCATTTTAAGTATATCGGCTTGGTGGTAGATGGAAAAATTTATGGTTCAGAGAAAATAGAGTTTTCTAAAGAGGCAATTAGAGAGCTATCGATGTTGGAGACAGAAGGCCATAGTATTTGGCAAAAAGTGGAAGGCCATACTAAGCAACTTTTCTTGGAGGACAATATCGTTGCGGTGGCAGAGCTAAGAAATGCTAAGGGTAGGCCTTTTGGACAGATTTTAGTAGGGCAACCGCTTGGTAAGGTAAGTTTTGAAAAGCGAGATTTGACTCAAATTGAGTTGATCTTGAATCTAGTGGCGTCGATTATTGATTCGGAAAAGAGGTTGAAGGCGTAATATGTCTGCAGCGATGCTTCGACAAACCAGAATAACAATACTGCTATCACTAAATGCAGTGGCGATTTTGGTAGCAGGTATTATTATTGCTAGCGCTATTGGTATTACATCTGGTGGCGGGTTCAGAGTAGTAGATGAGCGCAGTGATGATATCAATGAGACGATAGAGGAAGTAGCGTTGATAGATCCAGTAGAAGATGTTTTTGAGGCGATTTCACAAAATACCAGCAGTGCTGGAGCTGGTGGAGCCGCAGCTAATTATACTGGCGGAGGTGGCGTGAGTGGACTTAGTTTTGATACTGGAGTAGTTCCAAATGGGCAGCTCTGGAATGCTGAATCGGTAACAATTTACCAGACTGCTAATATTGATATTTGTATCAATGATTCATTGGGCGGACTGGGTGATATGTATTGGCAGACCAGCAATCCAGCAGTAATCGCAGGCTTTTACAGTGAGGCAAGATCTAGATTGGGCTATTCTTCAGATAGGTGTCGTTATCCAAAGATTGTTGGAACTGGTACTACTACAGTGACGGCTGGTACCTATGATGGTGCGAGGCGTGATACTCTGAATGTGACGGTTATAGCCCCACCAGTTGATCAGTGGAAACGCGATGTACTAAATCTTGTCAACAACGAACGAGCAAAAGTGGGGTTAAGTGCACTTTCTTGGGGTAGCACTTGTGAAGCTGGCGCGCAAACTAGGGCAAGAGAAATTATGTCTCGCTATGAGCATGTGAGACCAGATGGTAGTTCTTGGGATACAGTTTGTAAACCTACTAGTGGCGGAACAGCCGGTGAAAACTTGGCGGCAGGTAATACGGCGGTGTCTCCAGAAACCGTAGTGCAAACTTGGATGAATTCGCCAACTCACCGCGAGAATATATTGTCGGACAAATTTACCAAGATGGCAGTAGGATTTGTATTTGATCCAAATTCACAATACAAAACTTATTGGTCGCAATTCTTTAGCACTTACTAATAAGATTAATTCCCTAGTGGACTGGCAGATATCAATCGAGTAAGGAAGGCTTTGGCGGAGGTTTCGTCTAGGATTTCTGGTTGATAAGTTGCGCCATACATTGTTGGGGTAATGCGAGTTTGAAGTAATTTCCCGTCTTTGAAATAATGAGTTAGAACTAAACTTCTTTCGGTGCCTGGCCAATAGGTCTGGTCAAAGAAAAGATTGCCTAGGCCATAATAGATAGGCTTGTCCTGATAGATTTCAAAGGTTTGTGGTTGGTGTGCTTGGGTCCCAACTACTAAATCAGCGCCTTCGTCAACAAGTTGGCGGAAGAAGGCTTGCTGGCCGGAAATTGGATAATCACATTCTGGCATTTCTTGACCTTCATCTGGATAGCTATAACATTCGGAATACTGTACATCAACAATGATAAAATCTCCACGCTCTTTTCCTTCGGCGATTTGTTTTTTGGTGGTAGCAGCATTATAGATATTGGCGCCAGGATTGGCTCCGCTGGCTCCCTGACCGTTTTCTTTGGAAGAAGTAGAATAATTAATGCCAATCCAGGTGATATTAGTTCCCTTTTCGGAGATGTTGAGTGGAGTAGCGGCAGTTTCTTCATCTTTGCCGCCACCAAAAGTTTGCATATTGTTGTCTTCGTAGAGTTTGATGGTACTTAAGTTTGCCTCTTTGCCCCAGTCGTTATTGTGGTTACCAGTAAGCTCTACGATGTCTGTACCAATGGCTGTAATAGCAGAAAACATGCGCGGGTCAGAGCAGAGGGTCATAGAGGCGGAGACATTACAATCACTAGCAAAAGATACCTCGTTGCTGATATGGGTGAGGTCGGTACTCTTTAGAAAATCACTGACTTTTTCGGCGAAATAAGCACCATCACCGACGGCATTTAAGGTCTTCTGCATGGCACGAGCAAGAGCGGTGACACCGGTTTGATTGATAGAAAGGATAGAATCTTTGGTGAGGCGAGCAGGGAGTTTTTCGGAGAGTGCGTCAATAATAGTAGCAGAATCCTGAGTATCAAAATGGAAAGTGCGATACACAGCGCCGTTTTGATAATCGTCAAAGTAATAATGTCCGTCAATAGATAGCAGTTTTTGATCGGGAGTAAGATTAGATACTGGGATGAGCGTATAGCTAGATACTTGGTCTGAAGTGATATTGCTAGTAGTATTATAAAAATCTGTTACTGGAACCAGGACATCATAGATTAGAGTATTGTCTTTTGTGGAAGATGTAGGCTCTGTGGTGGCGGAAATGGTGATATCGGAAGGAGCTCTAAAATCTGCTAGATTTTCTTCTAGGAATGACTTTTCTGCGTCAGTTAAACTTTCGTCATAAGAGATTTTGCCAGGAATGATAACGATTTTGTGAGAGAAAATTTGTACTAGCAAGAAAATAGTTGCAGTAATGGCACCGATAAAGATTAGAAGAATGATGATTTTGTGTGATTTTGGTCCATGGCTCTTGGAGCGGCGAGATGGACGAGAATGATTAGTAGCATAGCTTTCCATTAATGTGCATTATAGCATATTGGGAAGTTTTGTGGTATATTTAGGTTATGTTTAAGTTTTTCCGTTGGCTTTTTGGGCGAAAGAAACCACTTCTGGAATATAAGACAGAGATTGCTTCTCCGGATGGCAGGACAGTTTGCGAAGTGCAGCTAAAAAATGGACAGGTTTTTTATGCTGTCTATAAAGACAAAAAGGTAGTGATTCGAGAATCACATCTGGGAATGAATCTTAGAGGAGACAATCCGCTATATAATGGTTTAATGCTGGTGCGTACCTTGAGTAGAACAATGGATGATACTTGGGAAACGATAGTGGGAGAAGAAAAAATTATTCGAAATAATTACAATGAAACTGCCCTTTACCTAGCGGAAAGTGGTGGCAAAAAACGACTGTTTACTATGCGTTTTAGGGTGTTTGACACGGGTGTAGCATTTAGATATGAAATCCCGCCACAGCCAGAATTCCAGAGATTAGTGCTGGCGGATGAGCTAACGGAATTCAATGTGGATGCCAATGGTTATGCTTGGCATATTCCAGCATACCAGCCAGATCGGTACGAATATAATTATTCTAGGAGTCCGGTATATGAGCTATCCTCCTCCGTGCATACGCCACTGACGATTGAAACTCCAGTGGGATATGCAATTTCAATTCATGAGGCGGCGCTTTATAATTATGGCTCAATGACAATCAAGCTAAATCAAAAGAATGTGCTAGCGGCAGATATTACACCGCTTTCGGATGGAGCTAAAGCCTATGTGGAGCTGCCATTTAATACGCCTTGGCGGGTGATTATGGTGGGAGATAATGCACTGGATCTTACTACTAATCGGATGATTTTAAATTTGAACGAACCGCCAAAAGAAGATTTTTCTTGGGTAAAGCCGCTGAAATTTATGGGTATTTGGTGGGCGATGTATGTAGGTGAATGGACTTGGGCGGAAGGCGAGAGACATGGCGCTACTACGGAACACGCTATAGAATATATTGATGCCTGTAAGCGTTTGGGAATTGATGGTTTGCTGGTGGAAGGTTGGAATAATGGCTGGAATGGAGATTGGCTAAAAAATGGCCCAACTAATGATTTTATGCATCCAGCAAAAGGATTTGATATTGAGAGAGTGGCAAAATATGCCAAAGACAACGATATCGAGCTAGTTGGGCACCACGAAACTGTGGGATATATTGATAATTACGAGAAACAATTAGACGAGGCTTATCAATATTATGAAAATTACGGAATACACTATGTGAAACCTGGTTATGCTGGCGCTTGGATGACGATTCAGGGACGAAAGGAATATCATCATTCGCAGCTGGGAGTTTTGCATTATCAAAAAGCCTTGGAGCTGGCGGCCAAGCATCATATTATGCTGGATGTGCACGAGCCGATTAAGGGTACTGGCTTGGAGCGAACTTGGCCAAATCTTTTGACTAGAGAGGGAGCTAGGGGTCAGGAATACGAGGGTGGTGCGCTTAGTCCGTCGCATGCTACAATTTTGCCATTTACAAGGTTACTTTCTGGCGGAATGGACTATACTTCTGGGATTTTTGATGTAACTAATGGAACCAAGAGGATAGCAACAACTTTGGCTAGACAATTAGCATATTATGTAACAATATTCTCGGGGATGCAAATGGCGTCGGACCGTCCAAGATTTTATGAGACTGAGCAAAAAGAGGCATTCAAATTTATTAGAGATGTACCAGTATCTTGGGAGAGAACAGTGCCAATTTTGGGAGTTATTGGCCAGTATTATGTAGTGGCTAGACAAGGTAGAGACACAGAAGATTGGTTTGTGGGTGGCGTAACAAATGAAGAAGGCCACAGAGTGCGCCTAAACTTGGATTTCCTAGCGGATGGAATCTATGAAGCGGAGATTTATCGTGATGGTGATGATGCTCATTATCGTGAAAATCAATTGTCGATTATCATAGAGACGCGCAAAGTGGGAAGAATGGATAATCTAGACATCTTTATGGCGCCTGGCGGCGGATTCGCCGTGCGGTTGAAGAAGGTGCAATAGCTAGCGGTGCGGCTATTTGGCGGCTTCTTCAACCGCAGTGACAATCAAGCGGTGGGTGTAATCATTGCCAGAAATTTGTTCGCCGGCGCAGGTCATGAGGATAATGGTGTCTTTTTCCTCGGCTTTTAGAATGGTTTTCATGGAAATATCAGATTTTTCCCTAGCATCAATATTGGATACGAGATAGGCTTTGTCATGATATAAGATTTTTTGGCCTAGGCTAATCTGTGCTAGATTTTTGAAGGCGGTAGAGGAATGACCAATAAGCAAAGTCTTGTTGTCGTGAACACTATAGCTGCCGACAATTTGCTCTGGAACTTCTAGATTTTTGCCATTTAGGTGAACAGTGGTAGTAGGAGAGGAAAAATCTATAGTAGGAATTTCTAGAGTACCATCAGAAGTGGCGGCTTCTGCAGCATAAACATCTTTGCTAGAAACGGACGGCTGCAAGCCAAAATAAAGGAAAGTGATAGCGCCAACAAAATACATTGCAAAGACAATAATCCAGGCAATGGATTTATCAGAAAAACGCTTTCGATATATGACACTTCCCATTTATGCTTATTATAGCACAGGCGGAATAATTTTTGGCATAAAAAGTTTGAAATTAATGGGTGATAGCGGTGACGATAAAGCGATCGGAATTATTGACGCCAGCACAAGTCATGAGTATCAGGGTGTCAATTTCTTCATCTTTAATAATTTGGCGCATTTTAGATTCGACAAGGCTTACGGATTGATAATAGGCCTGGGTGATAATGTAGGTTTTTCCGTGATAGATGATTTCATCGCCGATTTTGACATAAGGAAGGGTGCTAAAAATACTAGCGCGGTGGCCAACCAGCAAGGTTTTATTATGGAAAGTGGTACCACGATAAGAGTTTAACGCGCCGATAGTAGACGCAGGAACCACGACATCATTATTCTCGTCGACATAAGTTTGAATGACGCTGGAAGAAAAATTGATAGCGGGAATATATAGATCCATGGTAGTAGCGGCTGGCAATAGAGACGCGGCGCTTGGACCAGCCTGCTCAGAATTAACTGATTGCTCCCTAATGGTAGAAAGCTCTGCTTGAGCGGGCTGATTTTTAGGTTCTACGCGCAAAGAAGAATTGTCGTAAGTAGGCTTTTCTCCCTGATCAGTGAGAGCATTGGTGGGGTTTGTAGGGTTGAGAGTTAGACCGGCAAAATAGCCGATTAGAAATGATATGATTGCAACAGAGGCAAAACGGATAATTTTTGAGTTATTGACTGGGAAATAAACTTTTTTGTAAGAGGCTTTGTAGGCAGAAGAAAGATTTTTACAGGTTGATGCGCGGGAGATTTTATAGGCGTTAGAGAAGTTTCGGCGGGTTGATGTGTGTTTTTTAGCAAAAAATGCCTGATTTTTGGCGTATTTTGTGGAAAAACCGCGCCTAAAATCAGAAATAAATTTAGAAATAAGACTCTTCTTCCCTGTTCTCATCGCCAAAACTCTAATAATAGATATCCTTATTATAGCACAAAATGCTAAAAAGTCCAGAGGTTAACCTCTGAAGTAGTTTTTAAACAAAACTATACGCCAGGAGAATAGTATTTGAGCTTACTACGGTGCTCTTTGTAACGCTTGTCGTGGCTGCCAACTTCGGTCCAAAAAGCCCTAGAATGATCCATGTGATTCAAGTGAGCGAGTTCATGTAAAATGACATAGTCTCTGAGTGGCTCTGGTACTTGCATTAAGCCAATATTGAGAGAAATGGTGCGATTAGAAGAACAGCTACCCCATCTAGTGCCAGCATGGGAGAGGCGGATTTTGTCATAAGAATAGCCATAGAGTTTGGCGTAATATTCTAAGCGGTAAGGCAGGTATTCTTTGGCCTTTTTCATGAGAATTCTTTTTTTGGCGTCGCGTGCCCGCTGAGAGGAAGGGTCTTTTATAGGGAGCTTTTCGCGGATGAGAGTGCGGTTTTGTTTGAGGAAGCGTTTTGCTAGGAAGGCGCTGGTGTATTTTGGCACGGACATCTGCAGTCTACCAGAGGTGGACACAGAAAACCGGACGCCAGTAGAAAAGGCGTTTTTGCGAACAACAACCTCGCCAAACTCTTCGTCTTCTATAATCATAAGATATTATAGCTGTGGAAGGGTGTGAGAAAGCTGCATCTCAAAGGTCTGCTTGCCGGAGAGAACGATAGGATTTTCGCTATCTGATGGAGCTTCGAGCTCGGAAATCTTGGAATCGTATTCTTCCTTGGCTTTGGCGACGGATTTGAGACGAGATTTGAGGCGAGATTTGATAGTGTTGACATCGGTCTGAATCCAGATGAGTGAAGGGTTGTAACCTTCGGCCTCAAGTAGACGCTTGATCTCTTGGCGGTCAGCCTCGGTGTTGAGCTCACCCTCGATGATGAGGTTTTGACCGGTGCGAGCGACTAAGCTCAAAATGAGGAGTAACTTGTCTCTAGAAAAACCGTTTTCTTCCCCGATTTCGGTGAGATTGTAATAAGGAGCCCTAAATTGTTGCGAAAACTTCTCGCAAAAAGTTGTTTTGCCGCTAGCTGGAGCTCCAAAGACTAAAATAGCCCGAGGCTGCGACAATGTCGTTGATTTTTTACCTTCCATAATGATTTTATTTTATCATAGATTGGCACTTCTTGGCAAATTTTTGGACTTTTTAGGGAGACTTTTATGGCTTTTGTGATACAAGGTGGAAGAATTGGAAATGAGAACCTGAGATGGGTAGTAGAAAACCCAAGCAAAAAAGTTGGCAAACCTGCTAATGATAAAAGGAAGCGTGCCGGTAACAGAGAGGTAGGAGATGCCAACGCAGGAATCGCAGCAGAAAAAGAGGAGGAAGCCAAAGAGAGCACAAGCGGCTGGGGTGGAGTGAGTTTTGTGGTACCACTTCCAGGAAAGACAGATATTGTAAATGAGGGTGATGCCATAGAGTGCAGCAAGAGGATAAATTGGTGAGATATGTAGCGGATAAGAGACAATGATAAGAATAGCAACTAGCACTGAATAGCTAATTAGAAAGATTGGTTTGGCCTTTTTGAGCCTAGAAAAGTGGAAAAATTGGGCAAAGCAGAAAGTAAAGACACCAATAACAGAGATATTGTCGAGGAGCAAGATGGAATCTGCTAATAGAGTGAAACCTAGAGCGATAATGAGCTGAGCATCGCGGCGGAATTTTTGCCAGGCGTAGACTAGACAAAGGACGATGCCGAGGATTTTTAAGATGGATACACCTAACATCCCTGGGAAAAAAGCATCTAGGCTGACGAAGCTGACATAAATGAGTATCCAGGTAGCCAGCCAAACACGATCTACGGTTTGGAGATAGGCGGTAAGGTCTTTCATTGGACTAATTATATCATATCTTTAGCATAAAAATATCCGCCAAATTGACGGATATTTTTAGAAACTTGCTATCTTAGGCAGACTTCTTAGCGAAATGCTTTTTGCCAAGGAAGGCTAGAGAAACTAGTACAATGGAGGCGATTAGGCCAGCAAGGCTGCTAGTAACGGAGCCAGCTTCGGCGGTAGAGCGACCACTGTTTGGTGTGCCAACAGTAGAGGAGCTATTGGTAGATGTGCTGTCGTCTGCTGGAGCAGGAGTGCTTCCGTTGGTGATAGTAACGCTCTTGGTAGTGAGATAAGCCTGTTTTGGAGTAACGGTGCTGTTGAGATGGAAGCTGCCATCGGAGTAAGATGCACCTGCTGCGAGGAAGCTATTTAGGGTGTTTTCTGTAACATCGTCGTTGGAAACTTGGATAGGGCCTAGATCCCATTCACCGCTACCAGTGGTGGTGAAAGTACCACCAGATAGAGAAGTAGATGTTGGGATGAATCCCATTGCAAGACCAGCAGTTTTGCCAGTGAAAGTACCGCCAGTGATCTTGAGGCTATTTAGTTGGCCTTCAAGCATGAGACCAATGCTGCCGGCACTGGTGAAAGTACCACCATTGACGGTAAGACTACCACCAAAGACATAAACTGCATCTGCGCCTTCAGCAGAGAAGGTACCACCATTGATAACAGTGATGCTATCATCGCCAAAATCAACAGCACTAACCCAACCAGAACCCGCAAAAGTACCACCATTGATGGTGAGCTCTGTACCTCTAACACCGATAGAACTGATGTTTGGATTGCCATTGATAGTGAGTTTGGTTCTAGCGACTAGATTATTAGATGTGTCATATTCGCCATAAGCAGCGACGCCTCTTCCAAAACCAGTATTGGTGATATTACCAGTGCCAGAAATGATAGCGCTTTTACCATCAAGCTCTAGAGCCGAATAAGTGTTGTTGTTGGTACTGATGGTTTTGCCGTTTAAGTCTAGAGAGAATGAATCTCCAGTGGTAAAAGCAGTGCCTGTACCTAGGGAAATGTTTTCGCCTAGGGTAAATTCGCCGTCTGGTAATTGATAGGCGTTTTCGCCGCCGACTTCGCTACAGATGATACCTTTGGTGTTGGCCGTGCCATTACAATCGGCGAATGTAAAATCTGCTTGGGTTAATGTTATAGTAGCTGCAAAGACTGCTTTGGCTGGGAGACCCAGTGCAATAGCCATAAACATAGCTGCTACAAGGAGTTTAAGTTTTTTCATGACCTTCCTTAAAATTAATGTTGCCTACATTTTACCACCCGTAGGGGGTGATGTCAAGCTTAAGCAGGTAAAAAATAGCTCCTTTGGAGCTATTGAAAAACGGTTAAAAATATATGGCAGGGGCGGCAAGACTCGAACTCGCGACACCTGGTTTTGGAGACCAGTGCTCTACCACCTGAGCTACGCCCCTAAGTGTTCTAGGGTATATTTTAACATAATTTTGGTGGGAATGTAGAATTTTACAAAGTTTTGAGATGTGTTTTAACAAACTTAAGTAGAACTTACTGATTCGTGTTACAATAAGCTTATGCAGAATGATAATACATGGGTAATTGCACTGGTATTAGCCATTACGGTGCCAGTTTTGTTGGTTGGAAATGTATTAGATAAGAGATATGGACATGGCCGCCTAGTGGAAGATCACCCTATAACGGCAAGTCTTTCCGCAATTCCCTTTTTCTTGATTATGCTGATTTTTGACTTTGGTTGGATAAGTATTTCAACAATTATCTTGTATGTGGCTTTAATTTTGGTGATTTATCTTTTGAATAGGAAGCAGCTTTTGCCGGTGAAAAAAGGTGAAGCTCCAGTAAAAGCAGCCAACTACTTTGTGTTGGCACCGATTGTTGCGGTGATTTATTTGTTGATTTTATCAAAATTAGTATAAGATTTTTCGCACGATTAGCATAAGTGTGATATAATTGAGTATGATGAAAATACTAATGCTTGGTTGGGAGCTGCCACCTCATAATTCTGGAGGACTTGGTGTTGCTTGTCTGAATTTGTCACGAGCATTAGCAAAAGATGGAGCAAATATTGATTTTGTAGTTCCCTACGAGGCAGATCATCCAGATATAAAATTTATGAATGTGCTTTCGGCGATGAAGCTGGATCCGCTTTTTAGATATGGGGTGGGTGCGTATGATTCTAAATATGTAGACCAAGCTTTGATTCCAGATGCGCCACATGAAAAAATGATCTCAATTAGAGAAGTACAACATAATTACTGCAAATTTGTAGAAGAATATTTGATGGAATACAAACCAGATGTGGTGCATGCGCACGATTGGCTGACTTTTGAGGCGGGGATTTTGGCCAAGAAAAACTTTGGAATTCCACTGGTAGCCCATGTCCATGCAACGGAATATGACCGTAGTGGCATGCACGGTGGGAATTCAATAATCCATGAGATTGAGCGTGAAGGCTTGATGCTGGCAGACAAGATTATTGCAGTTTCTCAGACTACCAAAGATTTGATTGTGGAAAAATATGACATCCCGGCAGATAAGATAGATGTAGTTTATAATTCGCTAGATGAGGAGTTTTTGCGCTCAGCTTATACTTATGATTCAGATGATTACAAATATCTGGAAGCGATGAAAAGCTTGGGATATACGATTGTTTCTACGGTGGGGCGGTTTACCATTCAGAAGGGTTTAACTAATCTGATGAGGGCGGCTGCTAGGGCGATTTCTAAGGAGAAAAAGTTGATTTTTGTGTTTGCCGGCGATGGAGAGCAAAAACAAGAGCTTTTAGAGATGTCGGCAAGGTTTGGCATAGCCAGAAATGTGGTATTTACGGGATTTGTCAGAGGAAAACAGCTAAGAGATATTTATCAAGTGTCGGATATTTTTGTGATGAGCTCTATCTCTGAGCCGTTTGGTTTGACAGCACTAGAGGCAGCCCACCATGGTGATGTTTTGATTTTGACTAAACAATCAGGGGTGGCAGAGGTAATACACTCGGCGATGGAGTATGATTTTTGGGATGAAGAAAAATTAGCAGATGAGATTGTGGCAATATCTAAGAGTGAGGCACTGAAAAAGACCTTAAGAGAAGGGATTATGCAGGAATATTGCAAAATTTCCTGGGATGATGTTGCGAAGTCCGTGAAAAAGGTCTATAATGAAGTGGAAAAGCATAAGGAGTTTTGTTGATGCGGGCGATATGTTTATATCTACATATTCACCAGCCTTGGCGGTATCGCAGGTATAGCATTTTTGATGTCGCGCACAACCATAATTATTGGTACGAAAAAGATTATTATGACAAGCAGAACAACGAGCGGATTTTCCGCAAAGTGGCTGACAAATCTTATCGTCCGATGTTGGATTTGATAGAGAGAAATGTAAAAAGATACCCAGAGTTTAAGGTGTCATTTTCGATTACGGGGACTTGGTTAGAGCAGGCAGAAGAATGGGCCCCAGAGTTGATTAATCAGATTGGGAGATTAATTTCTACTGGGCAGGTAGAGATTGTGGGGGAAACTTACTATCATTCCCTGGCGTTTTTCTATGACAGAGATGAATTCCAAGAGCAAGTAAAGATGCATTCCGACAAGATAGCGGCACTCTTTGGCGTGCGGCCGAGAGTCTTTAGAAATACAGAGTTTGCCTATAATGATGAGGTTGGTCGCTGGGCAGACAGATTGGGATACAAGGCCGTCCTAGCGGAGGGCTGGGACAAAGTTCTAGGTTGGCGGAGTCCAAATCATGTCTACAGAGTAGCTGGCGGAGAACGCACTAGATTGTTGCTCAAGAATTATCGCTTGTCAGATGATATCGCTTTTAGATTTTCTGATAGAAATTGGAAAGAGTGGCCACTAACTGTAGAAAAATATCAAAATTGGCTAAATATGGATGCCTTGAGAGGTAATTTAATTAACCTCTTTATGGATTTTGAGACTTTTGGCGAAAATATCTGGGCAGAGACTGGGATTTTTGACTTTATGGAACACTTAATCTATATGTGGCTCAAAGAGTATGATAATAAATTTGTAACAGTATCAGAGGCGGCGGATTTTGAGCAGCCAGTAGATACGGTTTCGATGCCAGAGACGGTAACATGGGCAGACACAGAGAGGGACCTTTCGGCGTGGCTAGGAAATGACATCCAACATGAGGCAGAAAAGGTACTCTACGGCATGAAAGATGAGGTAATGAGAAGTGGAGACCAAGATCTAAAGGATGATTGGCGCAGAATGACCACCTCTGACCACCCA
Organism: Candidatus Saccharimonadota bacterium; assembly: GCA_017404515.1. Taxonomy (GTDB): domain Bacteria; phylum Patescibacteriota; class Saccharimonadia; order Saccharimonadales; family Saccharimonadaceae; genus Nanosyncoccus. The sequence continues at coordinate 22,521 of JAFRCG010000010.1, forward strand.
TACTATATGTGTACCAAATACTGGAATGATGGCGATGTGCACGCGTATTTTTCTCCGTTTGATTCCCCGTATGACGCTTTTATGTACTATATGAATGTGATTCGTGATTTTGAGTGGCGCATTGAGAACCTAAACCAGCAAAGAATGAAATTGCTTGAAGAACTAAGTGAAAAGCAAAGTTTGCGCTAAGCTAATAAGTTTTTCTCAATAGGTTTTCTTCGCGCAAATAAAAAAAGTATCTCCACTAGTCGGTGCTGCGCCGGAATTATCAGTTCCGTGCTCGTACCGTAGCGAAGACACTTTTTATTGACTCGAAAAATATTTCGAAAATAACTTATTAGTTTAGCGCTTCTTCTCTTTGACTTCGTTACGGCCAAGATTTTTCTTGGTTTCGGTGAAAACGACATGCTTTCTCAAGATTGGATCGTATTTCTTGAGGGAAAGCTTGTCTGGGGTGTTCATGGTATTTTTCTTGGTGTAATAAGCACGAATACCAGATTCCTCAGAAACTAGGCCTACGAGTTTGCGCTTGGTATTATTCTTTTTTGCCATATTGGTAACTATTTTAGCACAAAGAGGTGGGTTTGTCTATAGCGAAACGCTAAATCAGCGCTGAAAGGAGTTAGACTAGGACTTAAAAAATAAAAAGCTCGACGCGCGGTCGAGCTTTTGGCAGGTTTAGAGTAAAACAGATAGGTTATTTTGCTTTATTGGGCAGACAGTCAACGATGTGTTTATAAAAATTTATCTTTTTGGTGCATTCGTCGTAGATATAGGAGAGGGCCTTTTCTTTAGCCTCTGTTTCTGAACTGGCCGAGAGGCTTATTTGGCAAAAGTTACTCCGGTACTCATTAAGGAAAAGTGGCCTCAGATACCAATTGCCCTTTAGCTTGTATATAGCACAGAGCTCGGCTTTGGTATCGTCGACACATAATTTGCTGTCGTCGACGGGGTTATCAACCCAGAAACATTTGCGTTGCTTAGTTTTACTCATGATTTCACCTCCTAAAGTGCGATTTCTAGAATCTGGTATGATTATATAATATTTTCATAAAATAAGCAATGGTAAGAGAAATAGAGTCTTGGGCTGGGTTTGAACTCACGGCCTTGATTTTATGTAATGTGAAGGCGAATTATTTAAAGTTGAGATACCCTTATAACAGGGGTAATTATTTAAAGTAGCGATTTTTCATTATTTAAAGTTGATACGCGCCAATAAAAATGGAGCCTCGAACCGGGTTTGAACCGGTGACCTCATCCTTACCATGGTAAGGAATAACTCCTACCTCTGTTGCGAAAGTGGCTAAATAATTTGTACATTTTGACAATTTGGTTTGTGCCGCCTTAGCTCAGTTGGTAGTAGCGCATCCATGGTAAGGATAGACACTCACCCCAATAGCGGAGCTGAGCTAAAAGGTCGAGGATAAGGAGAAGAATAATACCTTAAAAAGTCGGACTAAACGATTCCAAAAAAGTTTGGTATAAGGCAATATGCCGTGATA
>JAFRCG010000011.1 GCA_017404515.1 Candidatus Saccharimonadota bacterium
CGAAAGCGGATACCGACGGGCTTTGATGTAGCAGGAGAAGCTCCAACTTTACAAAGACTTTTCTGACTGTTTGTTGGCGAAACAAATGGGAATAATTATTCTACAGCTCGAGTACGGAACTGTCAATTCCGGCGCAGAGCTACCTAGAATAATTATTCCCATTTGACTTAAGCCAACCAGTCAGAAAAGATTTGTAAAGGTGGAGCGAGCCAGCGCCTACAACTCTCCCCAATTGTCTCCACTCGTCACTTCCACTGCTAGCTTGATATTTAGCTCTGGTGCTATCCCTTCCATTGTTTCTTGTAAAATCTCAGAAACTTCTGGCACTAATTTTTCATCACATTCCACTATTAGAGAATCATGTATCTGCATTACCAAGTTTGCACCTTCTGGCAAAATTTTATCTATTTTTATCATCGCTCGTTTCATTAGGTCTGCTTCTGTGCCCTGTATTGGCATATTCATTGCTGCGCGTTCTGCTGCCTGCCTTACTACAAAATTTGCAGATTTCACATCTGGAGTAGGACGCCTTCTGCCATAGTAAGTCTCTACATATCCCTCTTCCTTTGCTTGTTTTAACACCTTATCTAGATATTCACGAATTGGCTTCCTCACAGTAAAGTAATCATCAATAAATCTTTTTGCCTCATCCACATACATTCCAGTTGCATCCGCTAGACCTTTTGCACTCATTCCATACATCACACCAAAGTTAATTGTCTTTGCCGCTCGTCTTTGTTTTTTAGTCACTTTGTCCATTGGAATTCCAAATACATCTGCAGCCGTCTTAGTGTGAATATCTACTCCCGCATTAAAGTCAGAAATCAAAGCTTGATCGCCAGACAATATTGCCGCTAATCTCAGCTCAAACTGTGAGTAGTCCGCCGAAACAAATTTCTTGCCCTTCTCCGCAATAAACCCTGTCCTGATTCTCTTTCCGTCTTCTGTCCGCACTGGAATATTCTGCAAATTTGGATTTATTGAAGACAAACGCCCAGTTGCTGTCACATTTTGTGTAAATGTTGTATGAATTCGTGCATTTGCATCCGCCAAATTTGGCAATGGCACAATATAGGTATTTAGCAGTTTCGCAGCTTCACGATATTCCAAAATCTTTGGGATTATCGGATGTTGATCCTTTAACTTGTCTAGTTCTTTTGCTCCCGTAGAAAATCCCCTAGCAGTTTTCTTTATGCCTTTCGTTGGTAATTTCAGCACATCAAACAAAATCTCCGCCAATTGTATTGGAGAGTTCACATTAAATTGTCTTCCTGCCAACTCGCAAATTTCCATTTCCAAATCCGTCGCGTGTTTTTGGAATTCGTCCAGTAAAGTCTCAAAATATTCTCTAGAAATCTTAATCCCTGCCATCTCCATCTTGTAAAGCACTGGAATAAGTGGCAAATCATAGTTTAAATAAATCTTGGCTAATTTTGGATATTTTGCTAGTTCTTGTTTCTGCTTCGCTGCCCGCTCCAAATTTTCTTTTTTCTGATCTGTAGTTTCATCAAAATCCAACATTAACTGCTTATTCGTTTCTTCATTCGCCTCCACCCTCTGCAATGGGTTCAGCAAAAAGTCCGCTTGTTTCAAATCCCAAAATTTCTTCCCATCCAAAATTTCTTTTGCTACATTTGGGTATTCGTGCATCTTCTTTTTTACATCATCATAAATAGCATATTCCACTACTTCCTTTTTGGTCTTTTCAGATATATTTTTGTCAGGTTGATCCGTTGCGTCTTCCATATTTTTATCATCTACAATTTTTACATCATTTAGTTTACTCTTTTCCAGTTCGTTTATCTCTTCCCTAAATTTTCTATACAGTGAATTGAATTCCAGTTCTTTCAACGCTTTTTCTACTGTCTGTGCATTAATCACAAGATCAGGAATTTCCGCTAGTTTCACTGGTGCATCCGTCATAATTTTTGCCAACTCATAAGACATTTCTGCTGATTTCTTCCCTGCTTCCAATTTTCCTTTTGTCGCACCAGTTATCTCATCAATATGTCCATATATACCACTCAGAGTTCCATATTTATTCAAAAGTTTTACTGCTGTTTTTTCACCAATCCCTGGCACGCCTGGGATATTGTCGCTTGCATCGCCCTTCAATGCTTTTAGATCCAAAAATTGAGCCTTTTTTATTCCGTATTTTTCTTCTACTGCTGGCACATCCATCTCTTCCAACTTAGAAAAGCCCTTCAGCAGTCTATACATTCTCGTGTTATCATCAACTATTTGCAGCATGTCTAGATCAGAAGACACAATTACTGTATCCCAAACACTCTTTCCTTCATAATCATCATCTGTGGTCTTTTCTTCCACTTGTGCTTTTTCTACAAAATCAGTTTCTTTATCTGCTTGCAAGGCCAAAGTTCCAATAATATCATCCGCCTCATAATCATCACATTCCAAAAATCCCCAGCCTAATGCCGAAATTAGATTCTTGAGTAATGGTATCTGCGTGAAAAAATCTTCCGGCGGTTTCACTCTACCAGCCTTATAATCTGCATAAATCTCCTTGCGTTTTCTAATGGAAGTCTTCGCTTTGTCCCATGCCACCACCACTTTTGTTGGCTGAATTTCCCGCACAATCTCCATCGCTATCACCGCAAATCCATAAACTCCACCCGTTGGCGTACCATCACTCTTTGAGAGATTTTGCATGGCATAATATCCCCGATAAAATACGCTTTTACCGTCGATTATTACTAATTTCTTCATGCAATCTCCCTTTCTTTTCTAGAATTTAATTTCAGTCAAAATCTCTTGCAAATCTTTTTCCATATCTTCCACAGTACCGTTATTTAGCACATAATAATCCGCTGCTGCAATTGGCCCACCTTTTTCCAAATTTTCTATTTCGCTTCTATCTCGTTCTCTAATTTCTTCCGCGTTAAACGGTCTGTCTGGACGTGCCGCTACTCTTTTGTAGCGCAATTTTTTTGATACTACAATCGCTATAAAAGTCAACATCCCCGGAAATTCATGCTTCAAAGTTTTATACTCTGTCCAAGAATATACACCGTCTAGTACAATTCGTTTTTGTCCAGCTTTCATCAAATCATGCACTTCATCAATCACTTGCCTCACCACCCAATCTTTGCCTTCTGTCTCACGTATCATCTCCCGGAATTTTTTCTCGCTTTCACCATCTGGCGTTCTCTCAATCCCCCGCTTTTCCATTTCCTTATAAATCATCCCTCCAAAATAGACTTTTGGATATCCTTTTCCCGTCAAATAATCTACCGCCACCGATTTACCGCTGCCACTCATCCCTACTAGTGCAACTATTTTTACATTGCCGTTTTCTTTTACCAGCTCAGCTTCTTTAATTGCCTCTTTTTCCGTTACCATTTATTTCTCCTTACTCAAATTATAACTAAGTCTTACTAAATCATTTATTTCATCTTCAGCTAATTGTCCAGAATTCACAATCTCTATTCCCCCTCTCCCAAAATATCGACTTTCCATCACACTCTCGTATTTTTCTTTCAGTAAATCTCTTAGTTTTTCATCCGTTCTTAGTTCCAATGTATTTTTTCTAACCACCAAAAATGCTTTTTCTGCATTCTCCTCACCTTCTGTTTCCACTTTATAAACTTTTACGGTTTCCGCATCATCTCCCTCACCTATGCTCACAGTTTCATCCGTAAAATCTTCTATCCCGCTTACTTTAGAAAGGTCAAATACCATTTTAGCTCCTCTATACTTCCCTCAATATCATCTAATGCTCTGTGTAACTCTCTTTTTATATAGCGTTTGCCTTTTGCGCCTTCAAAATATACTTTCCATGCACTCACATCTAGCATCCGATAGTGTAATCTCTTAGCTAGTTTCGGCATTTCTATCTCAATAAATTTCCTATCCTGATGGATAGAATTTCCCGCCAAAATAATTTTTCCTTCACCTTTTTCATCTCCTGGAATACTCTGCTTTGCAAAATTCTCATCCAAAAATTCCAGCAACCCTTTTTCTACTTCTTCTACAGATTCGCCAGTTTCATTCTGCGCCATCAATGCCTTTTTAGATTCTGCATTTTTTCGCCAAAATTCCCCCACCATTCTTTCCTTCATCAAATTCGGATCTACTTTTACTACCGCCGTGTATTCCGCAATTTTGTTAAACTCCCAATCAGTAGCAATTGCTGCCACTTCCAAAATTTTATCTTTCCCTGGCACCAAGCCCGTCATTTCCAAATCTATCCATAGTAATGTTGCTTTTTTACTCATATTCTCCTTTCTACATCTCCTCTGGCACTTTTATTCCTAGCAGTTCTAATCCATGTGTCATCACTAATAAATACGCCTGCACAATTTTCATTCTCTCGGCTTCAAAATCGCTCCCTGCCACTTTTACATGCTCATAAAACCTAGAAAATTCTTGCGCTACTTCATACAAATAATTTGCTATCTTGTGTGGCGAAAGCTCCACCACAGCCTCTTCCAGTACTGCCTTGTACTGAGCCAATTTCTGCATCAAGCCTTTTTCATATTCATTTAGCTTCCACTCAGAATTCTCTGGCTGATTAGTCCCATTCTGGATTATTTTCTTTGCTCGCACTGCCGAATATTGCAAATATACACCAGAATTCCCAGTAGTAGATACACTTTTTTCTATGTCAAACTCTATATTTCCGCCAATTTTATATTTCAAAAATGCATATTTTATTGCTGCCAAAGCTGTCATATCTGATGGCTTCCCAGTAGTTTCTTCCACCAATTTTTCTACCGTGTCTAGTACTTCCACTGCCTTGATAAAATTCCCTTTTCTGGAACTCATTTTCTCATTTCCTGGGAGTTTTACATTGCCATGCGTAATATGTTTTGTCCGCTCCACTAATTCCGGCGCATACATAGAGACAGACTTTAGCACCACCTTCATATAATCTATTATGTCGTTTCCTGTAATCACCACTGATGTATCAAATTTATAATCTTCCCATTTTGTAAAAAGCAAGCCCACATCTTTGGTCTCATAAGTAGGCAGTCCCTCCTGGTTAATAAACACGCGTGTATGTAGACCGTATCTTTCCCCTATAAAAACTACTGCACCATTACTCTCCTCGTACACTTCTGGAATATGCTTTTTTACTTCATCAAGTCCCTTCTGAGCCACGGTTGATTCTGGATAATATTTATCAAACTTCACTCCTAATTTTGCATAAAAATCTGCAAAGTACCTATAAGAAAGCTCCCTTCCCGCCCAATATAGTTCTGCCAGTTCCGAATCGTGCAGGTTATTCTCAGAAATTGCATAGATTACTCTGTTCATCTCGGTAATTTTTATCTTGGCGTTTTCATTATCCTCATATGCCCTGGTACCCTCTACATAGCACTTAGCAATTATTTCTATTCGTCTTGCAATCTCGTCCGTAGAAATCGTTTCGTCTGCATCGTCATCCCTCACCGTTATATCTTTAGCGGTAATTCCCTTCTCCTGCATGGCATACAAAGTTTTTGCCACATGCAGTCCTACATCTCCGCCAAAGTTTGCTCGCACTACTTTTCCGCCCGCAAATTCTACTAATCTAGAAATGGCATCCCCTACCACTGATGTATAAAGATGTCCCACATGAAGCACCTTAAACGGGTTTGGATCAGAAAACTCACATATCACCGTTTTCCCAGAATATTCATCGCATGATATATTTTTATCAAAATCAGCTAACATTTCCGCCAGCTTCTCTTTCCAGTATCCATCTCTTGATATAAAATTCAAAAATCCCGGCCCAGCCACCTCTATTTCAAACGGAAAAGCAGCGCTTTCTAGTTCCGCCTTTATCATCTCTCCAACCAACCTTGGATTTGCTGGCTGACCATCTATCTCTAGCTTCTCTTCTTTCTTTAGCACGCCTACTAATTTCATTGCTATATTAGAAGCATAATCTGCGTCCTGTCCCTCCGGTGCCACCGTCACCTCTGTTACTATCTCCGCCGCCACTCCTTCACCAAAAAGCTTCAAAATAGCTTGTTCAATCTGTTCCCGTATCTCATTCATTACCAATATTTTACCATACTTCTCTTTTAAACCCAAGCAGCGTCTGCCCCTCTCTCATCTCCAACTCTCCCCGTCGGTATCCGCTTTCGTATGTATTGTCTGGTATATATCTGTGGGATGATGGCACCCTGTATTTCCAAAATACAAACAGCTATTATTGGTCTTCCAGTGCCGTTGATAATGAGGTAGCCTATATGCTCAGTATGGGCGATGGCGGTGTGCCTAAACCGCAAAATACTAGTATCAAAGTTCGTGGCTTTACTCTCTGCTGAACTTACGGAGAGCCCAACCGCCAGATCTACCTGCAATGTGACTAAATACACCACCCGTATTTACCATTAGTCCGTATGCATTATCAGAATCATAAGGCGTAACTGAGCTATAATATCCATATTCTCCTTGTGCGGCAGTATATCCGCCAGCAAAGGAAAATCCACCAGACAATACATACGAAAGCGGATACCGACGGGTATTTGGTGGAGTAGGAGATATAGCGGAGAGTAAGACCGCCAGGTCTGCCAAAAGTATTTTGGCGAACACCACCGCTATAAATATTAAAGTAAGATACAACCGAGTTGTCATTGGCGGTAGCAGACCAAATCATAGTGTCTGTTCCTTGATAATATAGTTTCCCGTCATACCAGTTAAAGAATCCAGGATATACATACGAAAGCGGATACCGACGGGAAAAGGGGAAGAGGAGAAGCTTCAACTTTACAAAGACTTTTCTGACTGTTTGTTGGCGAAACAAATGGGAATAATTATTCTACAGCTCGAGTACGGAACTGTCAATTCCGGCGCAGAGCTGCCTAGAATAATTATTCCCATTTGACTTGAGCCAACCAGTCAG
>JAFRCG010000012.1 GCA_017404515.1 Candidatus Saccharimonadota bacterium
AAGAATAGCTAATAGTATAGTAGATAAAGCCCCCCAAGTGGGGGCTTTTTTGTTGCATAATTTCCCACTTGCAAGTCTCACCCCGCTCATGTATAATAGACTACATAACAAGGAGGCTAATGGCTAAAAAACTAAAATATTTTCTTGCTGTCTTGCTCGCAGCAACTGCTACAGTAGCATATTCTGTCTTTACTACATCTAATACTGTCTACGCGGCAGATCAGAACCCTATAAATATTCAAATTTCCCCTACCAAGCAAAAGGTCTCCTTGGCTCCAGGATCTTCATATTCTGGTACTTTCAAGGTCCAAAATGTCGGCACTGCTGCTTTTGACTATACGGTTTATGCTACGCCATACACCGTCGTCAACGAGCAATATGATCCAAGCTACGACAATACAACCACTTTCTCTAGTATCAACAAATGGATCACCTTTGACAAAAAGACCGAATCTGGCACTCTTCAGCCTGGCACTTCTGTAGATGTTGTCTATACTGTTAATGTTCCAAAAGACGCCCCAGCCGGTGGTCAATACGCTGCCCTTATGGCTCAGACCGAATCTGGAAATGAAAGCACCGCTACTATCGCCACGGTCCGCCGTGTTGGTATGATTCTCTATGCTGCCATCCCAGGCGAAACGCGTGAAACCGGTGAAATCATCAGAAATACCGTCAATAGCTTCTATTTCCAGCCACCAGTCTCCGTCTCTACTTTAGTCAAGAACACTGGTAATGTGGAACAGACCGCTACTATCACCGTCAATATGTGGCCACTCTTCTCCAAAGAAACCGCCTTTAGTAACGCCGATAATCCTACCACAATGGACATCATACCAGAAACCAGCCGCTTCAATGCTATCCCTTGGGAAGGCGCACCTAGCCTCGGCCTTTTCTATGTAGAGCAAACCGTAGAATTTGCCGGTCAAACCTCCACTGTTGGCAAGCTAGTTCTGATTTGTCCACTCTGGCTCATCTTCATTGTCTTTGCCATTATCTTCTTCGCCATTTTCTGGCTAATCTCTCGTGCTCGTGACCGCAAGCGTGCAGCTGCTCGCGTTGCTACTGCCCATAGCGTCAAAAGTGATTCTCATAGCGAAACATCTACTAAGGCTACAAAATCAAAGAAAGATAAGGAGGAATAATATATGAGAAAGTTTATAGTCGCACTACTACTAATTATCGCCAGTGTCTTCGCACCACTTAGCCCAGTCTATGCCGAAGGTGAATCAGAGGAAAAGTTAGACCTTGCCGGCGAAGAAGATTCTTCAAAATCATCTTCCTGGATCCAAGTAACACCAGTTTCCGCCCATGTTGTCTTGCGTCCTGGCCAGAGTTTGGAATATTCCGTAATTGTCTCCAACAAGGGTTCAGAAAAGTTTAATTACAGCGTTTATGCTGCTCCATATTCCATCGTAGATGAGGATTACAATATCAGCTTTAGCAATGAAACCAACCGTACGCAAATTGCTCGCTGGATTACCTTCCTAAAAGAGGATGGCTCCACCACCGATAAATACCTTGGTACTCTTGAGCCTGGTGAGCGTCATACTGTTAATTACCGCATTTCTGTCCCAGACGACATTCCAGAAGGCGGACAATACGCTACTATCTTTGCTCAGACCGAAAAAGACGACAATGAAGACATCACTGGTATCAAAACCGTTTCTCGTATCGGTATGGTTGTCTATGGCCGCACCAATGGCGAGACTGTAGATTCTGCCAAAATTGTCGATTACAATATCCCTGGATTCTTGACTCATGGTCCAATCACTGCTACCTCCAAAGTAGCTAATGACGGCAACACTGATCTAGAGGTCAAATACAACTTCACCGTCAAATCTATTGTTGGTAACGAGCTTTACTCCACCGAAGATGTCCAAAACATCTTGCCAGACACAGAACGCCGCGCCACTTTTGAATGGGAAAACACTTCCGCCATGGGTATCTTCTGGGTTACCTACAAAGTGACCGCCACTGAAGAAATCGTCAGGGAAGAAACCAGACTGGTAATCATTCTTCCAGTCTATATGATAGTGATTATGATTATCCTCTTGACAATTTTGGTCATATGGATTATAATGCTAGTTAGGAAGCGCAAAGAGCGCAAAGCTAGACTGAAAGTCTAAGAGCTCAAGACTCACAGTTACGCTTTGTTACCATGCGAGGTAGCTACTCTGCGCTAGCCAAAACAAAAACAATTTAAACAAGAGAGTGTAGAGTATGCGAAAACAAAAGAAGCAACTGCTGGGCTTTGCCGGTCTTGCGCTTGTCGCAGGGATGACCGTCTTTGCCTGCAACCTTCCAACCAATGCAGTTTCAACTACTGGTGGTGACGCTGATGTCTATGTCAGAGTGTATAGCCACACTTTTGAAACTAGAATTGAAGCTCCATTGGATGGACAAGTCTTTACAGACAACATTGTCAGTTTTGCTGAACTTCACAGCAAAGCCAATAATGTCAAATATTATCTAACCCATGTCGGAGAAAACGGCTACAGCGACGAGACTTTCGAGCTAACTGAATATGAAGTATCCGGCGTAGAAGTTGACGGTCGTACAGAATTCAATTTGAACCTCGATACTTATGGCGGCTTTGGTACATATATTTTCAAATCTGTTATCACATCTTCAACTGGTAGAACTCAGGAAGATTCCGTCAAGTTCAGATTTGAGGCAATTTATTCACCAGACGAGGAAATCGTTTCTGACCCATCAAAAGACACAATTGATGTCGATGTCTATTATAGTGCCGGCGTCAAATTGATTACCTTTGAAATCCAAGACAAAAATGGTAATCGTGTTTCCAGAGTCTTTGGCCACATTGCCTCTAGTCAGACCAGTAGTGGCCGTGATATGGTAGCCCTCAATATCGGCAATCTCGGCATAGAATCAGGCGAGTATGTCATCGTTATCAAAGGCTACGATAACCTAGACCAAACTGGTAACCCTATCGGTACAGATTCGGTTAAACTAATTTATACCGCACCAGATTCGCCAAATGTTCCAAACACAGGCTCATTGCTTGCGGCACTAAATATCTCTAGCAGCGACTTCCTCGTTACTGGGATTATCGGATTTATCGCTATCAGTGTGATCTCACTGTTCGTGATTAAGCGTGCTAACCGCAAATAATGTAGGTTGCATCAAAGTTTGATTGAATTTGTTTTTGGCTTTCTTCTGCCAGGCCAGCTAAACTGATATTAGCACCCGGCACTAATAGGCGAGTACTGCGAGGCTCGCCTATTTTTGTGTAGTACGACTTCTCTACCGCTTTGCGCCAGCGCTTTCTTTTTTCTTGTAGGTGTGCTATAATTGTCTCATTCTGTAGCTATCGATACGGAAAATGGGCGGTTAGCTCAGTTGGCTAGAGCGCGTCTTTGACGTAGACGAGGTCACAGGTTCGACTCCTGTATCGCCCACCATAATATAGATACAAAAGAAAGCACCAAATTATGCTTTCTTTTTTGTGTGATAAGTGATATAATAGTTCTAGCCACTTTTTGTGGGCCGGTAGCTCAGCTGGTTAGAGCACGGGCCTTTTAAGCCCGGTGTCGAGGGTTCGAGCCCCTCCCGGCTCACCATTGACTTTTACGCCAAATATGGCGTAATTTTTATTGAATCACCAAAATGCGAATTCGACGAATTATAATGTTTTGGTAGTAGAACTTTTTATACAAAATATGATATAATCAAAACATGAGCACTAAAAGAACAAGCCCTACTAGGGCCAAAACCAAAACAACCAAAACCAAAACCATCAAAAAGACCGCCAGAAAATCCAAAATGGCTAAGCCAAATCGTTTTCTTTGCGTCCTTTGTCTAATTATTTTAGGTGTGGCTACCATTGTCGCTGTCACTTTTATTACAATTTACTCTACAATTGGCAGTTCTAGTCACCAGTCTACTAGCTCTGTGACTGACGCAGAAAAATTTGCCGCCGAATACAACCAGGTTCCAAACGATAATGTTTTTGTCTACAAGACTGGCCAAGAAGTTATCAACATCCTAGAACATGGCACCGGCGCCGTGTTTCTTGGTTTTCCAGCTTGCCCTTGGTGCCAGCGCTATGCCAAATATCTAGACGAGGTTGCTAAAGAACAGGGAATTGCTACAATTTATTATCATAATACCTATGATGATTGGCAAAACAATACTCCAGAATACCAAAAAATTACCGAAATACTTTCTAGTACTCTCCAATACGACAACGAAGGTCATCGTCATCTCTATGTGCCAGATGTTGCCTTTGTTGTAAATGGCAGACTCGTCGGCAATGATTACGAATCTTCAAAAGACACTGCCGGCCTCAAGGATCCAGAAGAATATTGGATTCCAGCTCGCGTTGCAGCTCTCAAGACTCGCTTGGCTGGCTTCATGGAACAGATCAAAACCGCAGATTGCGACTCTACTTGCGATAAATAATTAAAACTAATCAATTCAAAGGAGAAAAATGCAAGGATTAAAGAAAAAACTTAATAGCTTTATTAACGCCTCAATTGGCCTGTCCGTCTTCTTTTCTATTTTAGGCTTTTTATTTTTACTATTTCCAGAGACATCTATAGAAGTAATCCGCTGGATTATTGTTGCTATTGCTAGCCTCACTGGCATTTGCTTGATTGCTAGTGATTTTAGTAGATATGCTTCTCGTCGCTTATTTAGTACCACTTCGCTTGGCGTTGCCATGATTATTATTGCCGTAGTCTTTGCTATTTATAAAAACATCATGGATATTTTCCCAATCGTTATTGGTGCTTGGTTTATCATTAATGCACTAAATTCCATCCGTTTTGCTACTACTTTGCGTGGTACCACCTCTGGCGTATTTTCTATCGTCACTGCAGTTTTATCGCTCATCTGTGGCGTCATTCTAATCTTTAGGCCATTCTTTGGCGCTATGTCTATCATGGTTCTAGCTGGCATCCTTATGATTGTCTATGGCATTTCCAACATCATCGAAATGTGTATCTTGAAGCGCAATCTCAAAGACATCGCTAATTCTTTCAAAAAATCTTTTAAGCTCCCAGAAGACTAGTTTATTTCACTTCACCTCATAGCGTGCTATAATATCACTAGTATTGTACATTATTAGGAGGTGAGATTATGTCAAAGTTTTCTTTGGAAGATGAGAGCTTGCTCAAACAGGTGTTTCCGCCAAATCTTGATTTCAACATCACAAGTGTTGGTCATAAAGGATTCAATGTTACGCAGTTTTCGGCGCTCTATCCCCACGATCTCAACATTTTTATCCCCTACGATTATGTTACCAACAAAATCAGTAACGCCATTCCGGCCGAATTTGAAAGTTTTTTCAAATCGCTGGATGATTATCTGGGGTATGTTTCAAGATTGGTAGAGGTCAAAAATGTCAGTAATTTGTATAGCAGGGGAGCAGAATACGCTGTTGGCCAGATTACGCATCTGACCTATCGTGCAGAGCGCAGCGCTACATTTACTTTGCGGCCACATGGCTCTATTGGCGGCAGCCTCAGTCTGCTTTGCAGGATGAAGGTTGTCAATGGTGATGATACTTCCATCCTCACTAACATGCTATCTGGCATTGCCGCCGAGTTTAAGCCGGATTATATCGATACTGCTGCTAATCCGAAAAGCCCCAACTCTCCCTATATCTATTGGGGGATTCGGCCTAGCCAGGTCTTTAGCAATCCGGAACTAATCTTTGCTGCATTGATGGCGTCCACGCCGGAAGCCAACTAACCTCCAAAGCCCCCTTATGGGGGCTTTACTTTTATGCTCAAAAAGTGTATAATTTATCTCTATGGACCAATCAAAAATCAGAAATGTCGCTATTATTGCCCATGTCGATCATGGTAAAACTACGCTAGTGGATGGACTCTTAAAACAGTCTCATACTTTTCGTGATAATCAAGCAGAAATGTCGCAGACCCTCATTATGGACTCTATGGACCAGGAGCACGAGCGCGGCATCACTATTACCGCTAAACAAACCGCAGTTTTTTATAATGGCTACAAAATTAATATTATCGATACCCCAGGCCACGCCGATTTTTCAGGAGAAGTAGAGCGTACCCTCAATATGGCTGACGGTGTTCTTTTGATTGTTGACGCCCAAGAAGGCCCTATGCCTCAGACTAAATTTGTTCTTCAAAAAGCCCTTGATCTTCATTTGAAACCAGTGGTGGTTATTAACAAAATTGATAAACCAGCCGCTCGAATTGACGAGGTAAAAGACGAAATTTCTGATTTATTCTTGGAACTAGCTACTGATGAATCCCAGCTAAACTACCCAATTTATTATGCTATTGCAAGGGATGGTCGCGCTGGTAAAACTACCGATTTAGACAATGATCTTTCTGTAATTTTTGATTCTATTATCAATGATATTCCTGCACCAAGAGTTGACAAGGACGCCGAAAAAGGTGCACAGCTCCTGGTGGCTGCCCTTGCTGCTGATAATTATTTAGGCAAATATGCTATTGGCAAGATTTTCCGCGGCAAGCTCAAAAAAGGCCAGCAAATAAAGCTTTTGAGAAGAAACGGAGACACTATCAACGAGGGATCTTCGCGACCAACGGGGAGCGACGATAGGGAAGTCGCCCGTAACGACGGGCCGACCGACCGGTGCCCGAGTGATAGTACATCCGTTTCTTCGACTAATGCCAAAATTGATCGTATTTTCACTTACCGCGGTCTTGGCAAAGAAGAGGCTGCCGAGGCTATTGCCGGCGACATCGTTGCCATTACTGGCGTCACTGACGCCAACATTGGCGACACCATTGCCACTGGCGAAAATCCAGAAGCTTTGCCTACTATTGAACTAGAACCTCCAACACTGTCTATTTACATTGGACCGAACACTAGCCCTCTAAAGGGCAAAGAAGGTGAATTCACCACTTCTCGTCAGATTGCCGAGCGTCTTAAGAAAGAACTAGAAACCAATATTGCTCTCAAAATTTCCCCAGATGGTCTTGGCTACAAAGTTTCTGGTCGTGGCGAGCTTCACCTCTCCGTCTTGATTGAGACTATGCGCCGCGAAGGTTTTGAGCTAGAAGCTGGCCGCCCAGAAGTTGTCTACAAAAATATTGATGGCATCAAGAGTGAGCCAGTAGAAAACCTTACTATAGAAGTTGATCCAGAATTTGTTGGCGCGATTTCTCAGGAAATGGGCGTTCGTCACGCCGAGCTAAAAAGCCAAGAACTAACCAGCACCGGCTCCACTAGATTTACTTACGAAATCACTACCGCCGCGCTGATTGGGCTTCGCAATACTTTGCTTACCGCTACCAAAGGCACAGTCATTATGTCTTCTATCCCTTTTGGCTACCGTCCAGTAGAAAGCAAATACAAGCCAGAGCGAAACGGTGCTTTGATTTCCTTTGAAACCGGTGTCTCCACTGCTTATGCCCTAGATAGTGCACAGGCTCGTGGGGTGTTATACATCCCGCCACAAGTACCAGTCTATCAGGGTATGATTGTCGGCCTTTCCAATAAGAAGGAAGATATCGATATTAATGTTTGCCGCGAGAAGCAGCTTACCAATATGCGCACACATGCCTCTGATGGCGCCATTCAGCTCACGCCTTATACAGAATTGTCGCTTGAACAATGTCTAGACTTTCTTTTGGAAGACGAACTTTTGGAAGTCACGCCAAAATCTCTGCGCCTTAGAAAGCGTCAACTAGACCCAATCAAACGCAAGCGTGAATCTCGCGAATCCTAAAGCTCATAGACATTGTGCTACAATAAGAATATGTTAGTAGATACACATTGTCATATTCACGATCAAGACACTTATAATTTTGCATTTTCTAGGCAACAAATTTCTAAAAAATTTCTCCACAAATATCCAGATTTTCCGCATACACCCGCAGATTTTACTCCAGAAAAAATTATTGCTCGCGCTCATGAAAACGATGTAAAGCAGATGATTTGCGTCAGTACATCCTATCCTGATGCTAAATCTGCCGCCGAATTTGCAAAAAAATATCAACCTGATGGTATTTTTTGGGCACTTGGGATTCATCCAGATGAGGCCGAGCAGCTTACAGATCATCTAGAAGATACTATTGCCAAGTTAAAATCGCTAGCCATAGATCCAAATTTACCTAATCCTGTAGCTATTGGTGAAATCGGGCTAGATTATCGTGCTGGCCCTCCTCGCCCAGGAGTGTCCGAGCGTGGCGCGCAAATTCGCCTCTTGGAACAGCAGCTCCAGCTTGCTTCTGATCTAAAATTGCCAGTTATTTTCCATGTGCGGGATGCTTTTTCTGATTTCTTTGCCGTTATCAAAAATTTCCCATCAGTCTCTGGCGTGGTACACTCATTTTCTGATAGTAAAGAGAATTTGGATCGTTCTTTAAGTCAAGGATTTTTCATTGGCATTAATGGATTAGTTACTTTTGCTCCAGAAATTCCGTTACCACCACTAGATAGGGCACTCCTAGAAACCGATGCCCCCTTCTTGACACCAGCGCCATTTCGTGGTAAAATAAATGAGTCAGCACAGGTAAAAACCGTGTGTCAATATCTCTCTGGTGTCTTAGATTTATCAGAGACAGAGGTGGAAAGGATAACTACCGAGAATGCAAGAAAATTATTCCGATTACCAAGAATCTAATATCCCTGCCTTTAATCAGGCTAAGGCCTATGTTTTTGATACTCCAGAGTTAGAATTGTACCACGAACTGAGTGCTATTTCTGAGGAGATTGGAAAATGCCGAAGAAGTCAGCTAGGCTAAAAAAAATCTTTTTTGGACGCG
Source organism: Candidatus Saccharimonadota bacterium (assembly GCA_017404515.1). Taxonomy (GTDB): domain Bacteria; phylum Patescibacteriota; class Saccharimonadia; order Saccharimonadales; family Saccharimonadaceae; genus Nanosyncoccus. The sequence goes on from JAFRCG010000012.1 coordinate 8,739, forward strand.
CCTCCAAACATCTCAAACTTACAGAATCAGATTTGATTAATGCCGAATCTCGTCTAGGCGCCACTCTTTTTGGTCCAGTTCCAGAAGGGCATCGCCGCGAATTCTTCCGTTTCAAACACAATGTTTGGATTTATCATGAAAACTGGGTAGAAAACGGCAAGCGCAACGAATCCACCATTACTTACGAAGTCCGCGAAAACGGCGTTTACAAGTTGCCTCTAGGCGGCCAGTATATCAAGCTAAAGGGCACAGAACTAGAGAACTTCAAGAAAGCCACCAAAGAATATCTCAAACTTGTCAAGCAAAAACTTTATTAGAAGTGGAATAGATCTAAAAACTTTTCCCAAAAACTTTTGTTTTGTTTTGGCTCTTCGGTTTTCTCTACTTTGATTTCTGCTTTCTCAATTTTTTCAGTTTTCATGACAAACTGTACCGCTTTGATATCGGTATTTTTGCTAGAGGAGAAAGAGCCGATATTGGCTTTACCTTTGATGCTATCAATTAGCTCGTTGATTTTGTTAGAAACCGTTGTATCAAGATTTGCAGTCTCATTCCTAAATTCTGTAGTGCCATTTTTGAGGGTATTACCACCATTTGTGAGTGACGAAGTGCCGTTTACTAGCAGCTGATACCCAGCTACAATTTTTCCTAGTCCGTCAGTGTAGCTATTGGTGCCGTTATTCAATTTCTCATATTCAGAAATTAGTTTGTTTACACCATTATTTAATTTGGTCAGCAGGGTAGAAACGGTATTTGCTAGCTTGTTGATTCCAACATAAAGTTGCGTTTCGTAACCATTTTTGATTGCGGTAGCATTAGTAGAAATAGTATTGAGGCTGCCAGTCATGGTAGCAAAATACTGTGTTGTAAATTGAGCCACTGGTGTATCTTTCCAGGCATTATAGGCATCATCGCCCAGCGCAGCCTTTAGCTGTGCTTTGTAGCTATCAATGGTATATCCTGCAGCTACATTACTCATCCCAGTTGATAATCCAGTTAGTGAATCCTTTAATGTATCGGCTCCGCCAGTCAAAGTTTGCAGTTCTGTAGCTAGCTCAGTGGTGTCCGGCAAACTTTCTTTTACGGATTTTAGCGCGGCCAGCATTTCTGCTGAACCACCAGCAATCTGATCAGAATAGCTATCAAGCTCTTTTAGTTTGCTATCTACTTCATTTACGCCATCAGCCAGCATCTTGATACCAGAATTCAATTCTCCGGTGCCATCATCTAGTCTTTGCACGGCAGATTTTAGGTCGTTTACTTTATTAATAAGCTCTGTATCATCAACATCCACATTTAAATTTAGCGGAATTCCGTTTATGGAAAAACCATCCATTTCAAAATCTTTGACATCCGCAGTGATCGTAACATCCAAGCCCTCACCCGGCAGTGCGATATAAGAAAGCTGTTTCTTTTGTCCTACATTTGCAACTGTTGCTGTTTCGGAAACGATATCTTCTGCCTTGGTGGTGTCAAGCTGCAAAGTTCCTTGCAGGGCGTAGTTGCTAAAGAAATCTGGTCCAGCATAGGAATTATTCTTGGTAACTTTTAGGACGATTTTTAGCTTGCCACTTGCCCCCGCAATTTCTGGAGCGGTTTTTTCTTCACCGTCCAAATAATATTTGATAGACAAATTCCATGGCGCTTGTGTGGAAATTAACTTTCCATCATAATAAATTTTTCCAGCCTCATTTACATTTACGCTCACTTTGCCATCTTTGATTTCAACTTTGTCATTGGTGGTCATATTGCGGACAGAACTATATTCGCCAAAATCTTCAATCACCCCAGCATGTTCTAGTGAAAAGATATTTACCACATCAATATTTTCCACTTTGCCGTAGGCATTAGTATTGACATAGACCACTTCTTCTTTGGAGGTAGCCCCAGCTACTGCGGCTGGCATAGCTGCCCCGGCTAGCAAAATTGCTGCTGCTACGCCAGGGGCTAATTTTATCTTGGTATTCATATTTGATTTGTTCATAATTACTCCTTTGCTATTTCCCATTTCCCACTCTTTCTTTATGTATAGATTTTATTCTGCCAAAGCCACGCCTTCCGGTGACTATTCCATCTAGTACACTTAGTAAGCCTGGCAATACTAGCATCACAACCAATAGGCTCAGCAGGGCGCCTCGTCCGATAAAAATTCCAAGCTGCGCTAGTAGCTGGTTAGATGATACCCAGCCCATTAGAAATCCTACCATTGTCAGCACGCCACCAGAGACCAGAATAGATGGTGTTACATCTGTGATAGTTTGCGACACAGCCTGTTTTTTATCAAGAGTTTGTCGATTTTCGCGGTATCTGTCAGTGGTCAAAATTGCGTAATCCACCGTGGCACCTAATTGAATGGAAGATATAATTAGATATGCCACATAGAATACCACTTCGTCTTGGAAATAAGGGAATGAAAGATTAAGCGCGATAGCGGTCTCAATGGCCAAAATCAGTATTAATGGCACGAGCATGGATTTTAGAGAAAATAAAAGTACGATAAATACTGCGGCAATTGCTACTACATTCACCTTCATCATATCCGCAGTAATAGTATCTTTTAGATCGTAGGTAGAGACACCATTGCCTGCTAAATAGTAACCACCTTCGCCGGGATAGTATTTTTCGCCTAGTCCGCGGATAGTTTCAACTAGACGGAAAGTATTTTCACCCTCATAAGGCGTAGATACAGAAATCACCATCCTGGTGTAATTTCCAGAATCAAGCTTGGAATAAGTCTTGCTATCCAGGTAAGAATTTGGAATAGTGCTACCTACAGTGTCCACATAAGAAATAATGCTGGTAACTTCCGGCAGCTTATGTAGCTCGTCGGATAGTTCTTTTTCTTTTACGCGGTCACCAGATTTCACCATTAAGGCATAGGTATCGTTTTCGCCAAAAGTTTCCTCCACTAGTGCATTGTCGCGCCCAATTCTGCTGTTTTCATTGAATAGTTTTGAAGCACCATAATAATATGAATTTGAATTATAGGCCAAAAAACCTGGCACAATCATCAATACAAAACAGATTACTAGTGGCATGGTGATTTTGCCAATTCCTTTGCCAAATAGCTTGAAGCTAGGCAACAAGCTGCGGTGCTTGGTCTTTTCCATTATTTTATAAGTGAGCAGAATAAGCCCCGGCATAAAGACAAAAGTTGTAATTAGGGAAATTACTACACCCTTTGCTAGGGATAGGCCCACATCCGGACCAATCTTAAATCTCATCAAAATCACCGCTAGAAAGCCAATTACGGTGGTTAGCCCAGAGGACAAAATTGACATTGTAGACTTGGATAGCGCCACCGTCATCGCCTTTTTGGGGTCACTTTCTTTTTTCTTCATTTCTTCAAATCTATGGATTAAGAACACTGAATAATCCAGTGATACCGCCAGCTGCAATACGCTGCCTGCGGCATTGGTTACAAAAGATACGGTGCCAAACATCAAGTTGGTGCCACCATTTATCAGGATAGCCACGCCTAGGCCGGCTAATACTACAATCGGCTCCACCCAAGAATCCGTCGACAATGTTAACACTGCCAGCACAAACAAAACCGCAACTATGGTAATCAAGTCTACTTCCGCTACGGTATTAGTTCGCCCATCCGCAGTGTTTACCACCGAGCCAGTCAAGGCATTATCTTCTCCAATAACCTCGCGGACTTTTGCTACTGTTTCTGCATCTTTTTCTTCGTCGATGGTCAAAGAATAAAGTGCTGTATTGTTTTTGTAGTAAGTTTCAATTACCTCTGTATCAAGCATTTCCAGTGGCGTAGTGATATCCACACTATCGTCCATCCAGGTTACGCTTTCCACGCCATCTATCTTGGATAATTTATCCTTCATTTCCAGAGCTTCCGGGATAGAGACATCTTTTACCATTACTCTGGCATTAGGGATGCCATCCGGAAACTCTTTTTTCATTACATCAAGAGCCTGTGTGGACGGGGAATCGTCTGGCAGGTAATCTGTGATGTCATAATTAACGCCCACCAAACCTTTTAGAAAGAAGCAAACTACCGCTGTGATAATAAAGCCAATTACAATTGGCTTGCGGTACTCCACAATCAACTCATAAAATTTTTTCATTTTGCCTTCTATTATTCGGCGCTGTCTTCGTCGGTTTTTTCAGCTGCTTCGGCCTCTTCGGACTCTTCTAGTGCGGAGAGCAAGCTATCTTCTACATTCTTCTTTTTCTTCTTTTCTGGTGCTTTGGCCAGTTCAATATCTAGATCATATTCAGTAAGTTTTGATGCTAGGCGTACATTTTGGCCTTGTTTACCAATCGCAATAGATTGTTGATCTTCCGTCACAAAGACTTTGGCTTTTTTGCCGTCTACTTCCACTTTGACAATTTCTGCTGGAGAAAGTGCCTCGCGTACGAATTCGGAAATATTGTCGCTCCAGTTTACAATGTCAATTTTTTCACGCTCGCCGATTTCGTTCATCACGGCCTGCACACGTACTCCGCGTCCACCTACAAAGGTGCCTACCGGATCTACGCCTGGAACGGTAGAGGAGACTGCAATCTTAGTGCGTTTCCCAGCTTCTCTGGCAATAGCTTTGATTTCTACTGTGCCATTTTCAATTTCTGGCACTTCCTGACGGAATAGATATTCAATAAATTCTGCAGAGCCGCGAGTTAGAATTAACTGTGCGCCGCGCTCTCCGCGTTCAATTTCTTTTACTAGTACTTTGATGCGTGAGCCAACGGAATAATATTCGCCATCAATTTGCTCAGACTTTGGCATAATACCAGATGCCTTACCAATCTCTAGACGGACTAGTTTTGGCTCTACTCTAGTAACTACACCAGTTACAACTGTACCGACTTTATCTTCAAAATTAGCTAATACTACATCGCGTTCTGCCTCACGCAGTCTCTGAATTACTACCTGCTTGGCAGTTTGAGAGGCCACGCGGCCAAATCCAGTAACTTTGTGCTCTTCCTCTACTATATCACCAACCTTTTTGCCTTTAGCTTCAGACTCTGGGATTTCGGTAGCTGGATTATAAGCCAATCCATCCTCAATCACTTCGCGGGAAACAAAAACACTAGCTTCGCCAGTTTTCATGTTGAGCTCGGCGCGTACATTCATATCTTTGTCGCCGTTGTCACGGCGCCAAGCTGCCGCGATTGCGGTCTCAATTACATCAATTACGGTATCTTCTGGTAAATCTTTTTCCTCGGCAATAACCTTTACCATTGAGGACATTTGTTTTAGATCTAATCCGTCCATTTTCTCCCTTTCTATTGTTTGAACTTAAAACGCCGACCCTTCCGGGCCGGTCAATTAGGTAATAATCAGATTATAGCAAACAATTTAGAAAAATGCAAATTATTTATGTAGTTTATAGTACTAAATTCTCCAACTCCAACGGCTGCCCGTCGGTATCCGCTTTCGTATGTATTGTCTGGACGATATTATTGGTCTAGTGGGCTCAATAATGGCCAAGATGGGCATGGAACTTTTTGGTCTGCAACTGCAAAAAGCAATACCAATGCATATGCTTTTTATAATCCTGTTGGAGGCATTAATCCTATGGACGGACCAGAAATGTCAATTGGTTTCCCTCTCCGCTAGACGCAGCGGAGAGAGAATCCGCCAAGCCTGCCATAGTTATATTGCGGATCAAGACCACTGACAACCAAAAGCAAGACATATGCAGCGTTATCACCATAAGCTATGGTAGACCACCAAGCTCCAAGAGAATCTGCTTGGTTATATAGGCCGCCAGCACTCCAACTGTAGTTACCAGCCATTACATACGAAAGCGGATACCGACGGGTAGATGTGGAGTAGGAGACGCAGCGGAGAGCAAACCCGTTGGCCTTATTATGGCTAAGCTGGGGGTTGAGATCCCTACTATCCATGCCCAAGTAGTACGCGTTACTACCACTGTTAGCCGTGGTAGACCACCAGAGCCCGTAGGAGTCCTGGTTGTCCAGGTTACCATTACCCCAGCGGTAGTAGCCTGAGAATACATA
>JAFRCG010000013.1 GCA_017404515.1 Candidatus Saccharimonadota bacterium
GGCATGCACAGTGGTTTTAGACTGCTTGATTATTTAGATTTGGAAAGCAAAAATGTATATTATTGCCGTTTACCAATTATGACATTTTTGCTTTCCAAGTCAGCAGTCAGAAACCACTGTCATGCCAGGACCCGCTTCGTGGTTTAATTCCAGTTATTCTCCAGCTATACCATCTTGTCTAAAAATGTCAATAATGCTATAATCATGACATGATTTATCTTGATCACGCTGCCGCAACTCCTATGAGTGACAAAGCTCTTTTGGCCGCAGAGCCATATTTTAAAGAGCAGTTTTTTAATCCATCTTCACCTTATTTGCCGGCAAAGCATGTGCGAGATAACTATGAGTTCGCAAAAGATCAGATTGCACATACCATTGGGGCTAAGGGCGTAGATTTAGTGATTACTGCTGGCGCTACGGAATCTATTAATTTGGCTTTTACAGCGGTAGAAGCAACAAAAATTACCGGCAAAGCCGAAGTGTTGATTTTAGCTACAGAGCACACTGCAGTGATTGCTGCTGCTAAGAGTGTTTGCGGGCGTACTGGTGCTGTTTTACGTGTGGTGAATGTAGATCGCAGTGGCCTTATAGATTTGAAAGATTTTCAGCAAAAATTAGGAAAAAACACGGTTTTTGTCTCTGTGGCGTTAGCTAATAACGAGTTGGGTGCGATTCAGCCGTTGGCGGAGATTTCTCAGCTAGTATCAAAAGAACGGGAGCGTCGCTTGGGAGCGGGGCAGGATTTACCACTTTATCTTCATTCTGATGCTTCGCAGGCGCTAAATGTGGTAGATATTTCGGTATCAAGATTAGGAGTAGATCTCTTGACGATTAACTCCGCTAAAATCGGCGGGCCCAAAGGGGTAGGTGCGCTTTATGTGGGGCATAGCGTCAAGCTGAAGCCAATTGTTAGTGGTGGCGGACAGGAACTAGGACTTCGCTCTGGTACAGAAAATGTGCCTGGAGTGATGGGTTTTGCTACTGCCGCAGAGGAAACCAAGGATCATCTTGGTGGAAATCGCAAAAAATACCAAAAAATGGTAGAAATCATCAAAAACGAGCTTAAAAAATGCCAGATAGAACCAATTTTCCTGGGAAATACTAAACATCAACTAGCCAATTTTTGCCCTGTAAGTTTTCCAGGAATAGACGCTGAACGCTTGATTTACCTCTTGGAAGAGCAAGAAGTCTATGTTTCTACTGGTGCAGCTTGTGCCGCTAATAAAGGCACCGTCTCACATGTTTTGAAGGCCATTGGCCTCAGCGATCCAGAGATTGCTGGTTCGCTTAGAATTTCCCTGGGCATACTAAATACCGAAGAAAATGTCAAAAAAGCCGCTATTTTGATTCGCGAAGCTGTGGAAAAAGAGGCGCTCCGCACAGGACTAGTCAAAGGGGAAACCCATGCAGCCTAAACCTACTGTTTTTGTAGGGATGTCTGGCGGGGTGGATTCTTCTGTATCCGCCGCTCTTTTGAAGGAACAGGGATATAGAGTAGTTGGTGTTTATATGAAAAACTGGTCCAGGGATCTTCCTGGCATGAAATGCCCCTGGGCCGAAGATTTGGCCGATGCCAAGCGCGTAGCAGTGCGTCTAGGCATAGATTTTGAAGTTTTTGATTTTGAAAAAGAATACAAGCAAAAAGTGGTAGATTATATGCTCTCTGAGTTCAAGAAAGGCAATACTCCAAACCCCGATATTATGTGTAATCAAGAGATCAAATTCAAGCTGTTCTATGATGTCGCCAGAGAAAAAGGCGCTGATTTTATTGCCACTGGGCATTATGCTAGAGTGCACCGAAAGGAAGGCGCAACGGGCATATTTTCGGATCTTCGCGACCAACGGGGAGCGACGATAGGGAGGTCGCCCGTAACGACGGGCCGACCGACCGGTGCCGAAAATATGCCCGTTGCGCATTCCTCATCAGCGTCTCTACTAAGAGCCAAAGATGAGAATAAGGATCAGACCTATTTTCTCTATCGCATCTCTGATGAAGCCCTCAGCCACACCATTTTTCCAATTGGCAATATGTTAAAATCTGATGTCAAAAAATTAGCCGCAGAGTATGGCTTTGACAATGCCTACAAGAAAGAATCTATGGGGGTGTGTTTTGTAGGTGAAGTTGGAATTAAAGATTTTCTCAAAGAGTATCTCCCAGTAAAACCCGGCAAAATTAAAGACATCGATTCTGGCGAGACTCTAGGTATGCACGAGGGAGCTTGGTTTTATACAATTGGGCAGCGCAAAGGCCTAAACATCGGTGGTGGCCTACCAGTTTATGTGGTTAAAAAAGATTTAGCAAAAAATATTGTCTATGTCTCTAAAAATTTGAATAATGTCGAGCTTTGGACTACTAAGCTCTCGCTAAAAGATGTAATTTTAAGAGGTGAACCTACTGATGAGTCAGGCAAAATAGAGGTGCGCCTGCGTCACCGTGCGCCTCTGATTCCTGCTACGCTAAAGGTCAAAAAAGACAAAGCCGTGGTGGTTTTTGAATCAGAAATTAAGGCACCCGCCTCTGGACAATCCGTAGTTTTCTATGATGGCGAAATCTGCCTTGGCGGCGGCATTATTGAATAATTTTGGGCAAGGAAAAGGGCGACCAAATTAAAGGCCGCCCTTCTCAGAGGATAGTAATGGGAAAGAAATGAAAGCTATTTGTAGTTTTCGAGCGTCCACTTGATGTTGTCTTTACCATAGACTCCACCATTGTATTTATAGGTGGTGTTAAAGCCTCCCGCCCACAACAACTCTGTTACCTGCTCGACTGACATTTGGTAACGACTATTTTTGAAAGATATTCTCTTTCTCACCAAGGTATCAGATTTCTGCAGGTCCTCAAATGTAGTCTCCCAGCCTCTGTCGCGTGCATACTTATAGATGTCTTCAGCCTGAGCTGTAGCCTCGTCACAAACAGTGACCTTGTTGATGACCGGTTGAGGCTGGGGTTGCGGTGTGGGCGTATATGGATACCCGCTGTAACAAGGTGGAGTAGCGTACTGAGGTACGCCTTTATTTTTCTCGTAATTTGCGCCCCAGTATGGGGTCCAGCTGTTACCTTTGTTCTTCTCGTAATTTTCTCCCCAATAGGGGGTCCAATTACCGTTGTTCGTGGTGCAGTACACCACATTGCCGTTACTATTCACCGGAACACCGTTATTGTAGGGAGTAGTGTATCTTTGGACATTATATCCAGTAACTACCCCATTGGTGGTCTCCACTGTTTCCACAATGGTTTCCACATAATAATCATCGGCGTATACCGTAGTCGACATTCCGACAACCAACGCCACCGCCAGCAGTAAAACTAAAATCTTTCTAACTCTTTTCATCTTATTCACCTCCTAAGGTCCTATTTTGCGAACACCTACAGAGGTGTCCAGACAACAATCTACTATTACATTATATCATATTTTTGTCAAATTAGCAAGTACATCAGGGCTTTGCCACCCTTTTATCCTCTCTTTTTGAAAAAACCGCCAAGGTATAGTATAATTTCCCCTATGAATGCAAGTGAAGTCCGTCAAAAATTTTTAGAATTTCAAGAGAAGAGAGGGCACAAGGTTATTCCTCCAGCCCCGTTGGTGCTAGAAAATGACCCCACCACGCTGTTTACCGGCTCCGGTATGCAGCCGTTACTACCGTATCTGTTAGGTCAGCCTCATCCAGAGGGGAAGCGTTTGACCGATTCTCAGCCATCTTTGCGCCTTCAAGATATAGAAGATGTTGGCGATCCACGCCACACTACTGTTTTTGAGATGCTGGGCAACTGGTCTCTGGGGGACTATTTCAAAAAAGAGCAAATCCCTGCCTTTTTTGAGTTCCTGACTAAGGAAATTGGTCTAGACCCACACAAAATCTATGTCACTTGCTTTATCGGTAATGAAAAATATGGCATCCCTAAAGATACCGAGGCCGCCAAAATTTGGCAAGAAGTCTTTAAAAAAGCTGGTGTAGAGGCTAAAATCGCCGAAATTGGCTCCGCTAAGGAAGGTGACAAGCGTGGTATCAAAGAAGGCGAGCACATCTTCTTTTATGACGATAAAGAGAACTGGTGGAGTAGAGGCGGCGGCATTGATTCCACCCCAATTGGCGACCCTTGTGGCCCAGATTCCGAAGTTTTTTATGATTTTGGTGAAGACAAGCAAGATATTGCAAAATATGGCAAATCTCATCCTGCCTCTGATGGCGCCCGTTTTATGGAGATTGGCAATCAAGTTTTCATGCAGTATCGCCGCAAAGAAGATGGCACTTTTGAAGAACTAGAGCACAAAAATGTTGATTTTGGCGGTGGCTTGGAGCGTATTACGGCCGCTAGTATTGATAGTTTTGATGTGTTCAAGATTTCTTTGCTCAAGCCAATTATTGACAAGCTAGAAGAAATGTCTGGCAAGAGTTATGATAGCAACACCGATGAAATGCGTATTATCGCTGACCATCTGCGTGGAGCCTATCTTTTGACTGCCCAAGGGCTGGTCCCATCCAACAAACAACAGGGTTATGCCCTGCGCCGTCTAATCCGCCGTGCGGTCTTAAAAGCCCTGGATCTTGGCATTGCAAAGGATTTTATTCCAGAGGTAGTGCCAATTATTGCCAAAAATTACGCCGATTTGCCAGATAGTATCCTCACTCACCGCGAAACTGCTATTTCTGCCCTAGAAAAAGAAGAACGCGCCTTCCGCCAGACCTTGAATAAAGGCCTTAAAGAGATGAACAAGATGGTTTCTTTGGATACTGATGGTATTTTGACTGGTTTTGACCTCTTTAAGCTCCAGGATACCTATGGCTTTCCATTTGAGGTTTCTGTAGAGGAAGCTTACCGCCAGAATATTCAGTTATCAGAAAACTACAAAGCAGAATTTGACAAGGCTTTGGCCGAGCAGCGCGAGCGCAGTAAAACTGCCAGCAAGGGCATGTTTAAGGGTGGCCTAGAGGACCATGGGGAGACCAGCACTAAATACCATACAGCCACTCACCTAACTTTGGCGGCGCTTAGGAAGATAGTCTCCGCCGATATTCATCAGCAGGGGAGCAATATCACCCCAGAGCGTATGCGGCTTGATTTTAACCTTGATAGAAAACTTACCCCAGAGGAAAAACAGGCGGTAGAGGACCAAGTTAACGCCTGGATCAAGGAAGATTTGCCAGTTTCTTTTGATACTTTTGATAAAGAATACGCTAGGGATACTTTACACGCCGAGGGTATGTTCTGGGATAAATACGACCAAAAGGTAAAAGTCTATACTATTGGTGATTTTGACAACCCAGTTTCTAGGGAGATTTGTGGCGGACCACATGTAGCGCGTACCAGCGAAATTGGAAAATACAAGATCAAAAAAGAGGAATCCAGCGCTGCCGGTATTAGACGTATCAAGGCAGTAATTGAATAAAAATTAACGGGTGGCAAAGGAGGAAAGTGGAGCGGTTAATTAAATATTTTAAGCCAGAGCATTACAAGCTAAAACTCTGGATTAACAAAGAAACCGAAACCGTCAGGGGTGAAGTTGTAATTACTGGAGAAAAGACCGGAAAAGACTTAAAGCTTCATGCCAAAATGGATAACATTACTTCTGTCTGCATTAATGACGAGCCCAAAAAGACTATTCGTGAAAGTGACGATGTTATCAAGATTTTGAATGTCGAAAAAACGGGCAAAATCACTATTGCCATGCATTTTTCTTTCAAGTTGAAGCAAAATATGCAAGGCGCCTACCTCTCTACTTACCAGTATGACGGCAAAGAGGAGCGGATCGTCTCTACTCAATTTGAGAGCCACTACGCGCGCGAATGTTTTCCTTGTATTGATGAGCCAGAGGCTAAAGCCACCTTTGATTTGCAAATTACCGATACCGACCACACTGATACCATCATCAGCAATATGCCTGCCAAATCCGAAAGAATTGTTGAATACGAATCCGTTAATCCAGACGCAGATCCTAGCGCCGGCCTAGAGTTAAATACCAAGGTCAAGCGCAAAATTGTTGAGTTTGAAACTACTCCTAAGATGTCTACTTATCTCTTAGCTTTTTGTGTGGGGCATTTTCACAAGCGCTCCAAAAAGACTGAACATGGCATCAAAGTTACATCTTTCTGTGCACTAAATCAAGATCCTAAAACCCTAGATTTTGCTAACGAAATCGCTGCTGACAGCCTAGATTACTACGATCAGCAATTTGGTATCAAATACCCTCTGCCCAAGCTAGATCAGGTGGCTATACCAGATTTTGAAGCTGGTGCCATGGAAAACTGGGGGCTTGTAACCTATCGGGAATCCTGTATGCTAGCTGCTCCTGGCGAGTCTAAAACCACCAAAGAATTTATCGCTACGGTTATTGCACACGAACTTTCACATCAGTGGTTTGGTAATCTTGTCACTATGAAATGGTGGGATAATCTCTGGCTCAACGAAAGCTTTGCTAATGTGATGGAATATATCTGTGTAGATGCCATTCGCCCTAGCTATCATATCTGGGAATACTTCTTTACTGGCGAATGTAAAATGGCCCTGATGCGTGACGCTCTCCCAGGGGTGCAGGCCGTGCAAACAGAGGTAAAAGACCCAGCCGAAATCGCCACTTTGTTTGATGGCGCCATTGTCTACGCCAAGGGTGCACACCTGATGTTTATGTTAATGCGTTTGATGGGGGAAAAGAGCTTTTTTAAGGGGCTAAAAGATTATTTTAAGGCGCACAAATACAGCAATACTACCGGAGACGACCTATGGGGTGCATTACAAACCTATGCCGATTTTGACATTAAAAGCTTTATGGATGCTTGGATTACACAACCTGGTTTTCCAGTGATTACCGATGGCAACCAGCAGCGTTTCCTCTTGACTGGCGCCACCGATGATACTAAGTGGCCTCTTCCTAAAATTTCCGACGATATGTCTGGCCACTATATTATTAACCTTTCTGCGGATGAATTCTCTGATCAGTTACGCTCATTTAACAAGTTATCTCTAGAACAAAAAATTCGCTTGCTGATAGATCGCTCCCTGTTGGCCAAAACCTCTCTGGTGTCTTCTGCCACTCATCTAGATTTGATTCCAAAGTTCAAAAAAGAGCAAAATTATGCAGTCTGGAGTCCAGTAGTGGGGCTAATTTCTGATCTCAAAATCTTCTTCCCACCAGAGGAGACAGATTATCCTCAATTTGGTGCCTATGTCTATAATGTAGTCTCTACCCAGATCAAGCGGTTGGGATTGCAGCCTAAAGCTAGAGAAGACGATGGTGATTCCAAACTTCGTCAGGTAGTGCTGGGCCTAGCTCTCTATGCAAAAAATCCTGAAATTACCAAAGAGCTAGCCGCCCTCTATCAAACAGATTACACTAAAATTCACCCAGATATCAGGGATGAAGTCCTTACTGCTAAGCTCAGGGAGAATCCTAAGATTTTTGATAAATATCTTGACGCTTATCAAAAAACCGCTGATCCCAACATCAAAGATGACTTACTCTCTGCTATGACTGATGATAAAGGCGACAAGAAAAAGCTCTTGAAGATTCTAGATCAGCACGATGTTATCAAGCCTCAGGATCATCTTTACCTCTTTGTTAATCTCTTGCGCACCGCCAATTTTAGAGAACAGACCATCAAATGGCTCTACAAACACTGGGATGAGGTGGTAGCAATGACCGGAGAAAAATCCGTAGAAGATTACCCTAGACTCTTAGCCAGCTCCATCCGTACTAAGGAGGAGGCAGAGCAATTTATGGAATTCTTTGGCCCAATGGTTGATAACCCAGTTTTGTCTCGTACTATCAAGGTAGCGGAAGGGGAAATCAACGCCAGACTTCGCCTGATTTCTATGGATTATGATGATGTTCACCGTCATTTGCAAGAGATTTCACAGGGATAGATCACAAAATCTAAAAATTTAGAAAAAAAGTCTTGCATTATTTTTAAAAGTGCGTTACAATAGGTGAAGTTAAGCAAGTAACTGTTGTTACCTCTGTCTAAAAAGTCAGGAAATTTAAGCGAGGTTTATTTCCAAATCTTTTGGAACTGCCAAGCAGAATTAGTTTTCTAGTTAACAATTTGGACAACGAAAGAAATTGTAGACGGTACTAACAATTTATGTTTTCGAACATCGATTGCTAGTTAAGTCAATGCATAAAAAGGTTACAAAGGGCACTAATAGTGGATGCCTTGACAATCAACACCGATGAAGGCCGTAGAACTCTGCGATAAGCCTCGGGGATCTGAGAGCAAGAATTGATCCGGGGATAGCCGAATGGGGAAACCTAATATGGGTCATGCCATATTGCCGTTAGCTGAACACATAGGCTAATGTGACGGGAACCAGCCGAACTGAATCATCTTAGTAGGTTGAGGAAAGAAGAATAACCAATGATTCCGAAAGTAGTGGCGAGCGAAATTGGAACAGCCCAAACCTTAATTATCTTAGTGGTTTAACGACCTATGTTAATAAGGGGTTGCGAAATTAGATAATTTTTATGCTAAGTGCTCTATTTTAGAACATTTGGCATAAAAAGAAACAGCGTTAACTGAGTTCATAATGAAAAAAACCTTAGATCCTAGCGGAAGTTTTTGGAATGAAACGCCAAAGATGGTGAAAGCCCAGTATGCGAAAGGGTCTTAGACATTATATATCTTTTTTCAAGTAGGACGGGGCACGAGAAACCCTGTTTGAATCCGGCAGGACCACCTGCCAAGGCTAAATATGTTGATTGATCGATAGCGAACTAGTACAGTGATGGAAAGGTGAAAAGAACCCCGGGAGGGGAGTGAAATAGATCCTGAAACTTAGTGCCTACAAGGTGTCGGAGCCCGTAAGGGTGACGGCGTGCTTTTTGTAGAACGATCCAGCGAGTTAATGTTGTCGGCAAGGCTAAGTCAGTTGATGGA
>JAFRCG010000014.1 GCA_017404515.1 Candidatus Saccharimonadota bacterium
GGCTCAAGTCAAATGGGAATAATTATTCTAGGCAGCTCTGCGCCGGAATTGACAGTTCCGTACTCGAGCTGTAGAATAATTATTCCCATTTGTTTCGCCAACAAACAGTCAGAAAAGTCTTTGTAAAGTTGGAGCTTCTCCCCTTCCCCTTTTCCCGTCGGTATCCGCTTTCGTATGTGTATTCTGGTGGATACTACTGGGGTATCGGCAGCCTAGGCAATCAAGACTATAATGGAGATTGGTCATCTGTTGCAGCTTACGACGATGGCCGCATATACCGCTTGAATATGGGAAATGGTTCTCTTATTCCTCAGAGTACTGGCGAAAAAGCCAGTGGCTTTTCTCTCCGCCGTAGTGGTGCATTGCTAATTAGAGGGAGACGCAGCGGAGAGCAAACCCGTAGGTCTTAACATTGCTATTCTGGGGGTCGAGAAAGCTGCTGCCCACGGCCAAGGCGTATGCATCGTTACTACTATTGGCTGTGGTAGACCACCAGAGCCCGTAGGCGTCCTGGCGGTTCAGGTTACCACCGCCCCAATTATACCAGCCAGACAATACATACGAAAGCGGATACCGACGGGCTTCTATGGATCTAGAGGTGGCGAAAGAGAGGGTTTTGTAGTAGAATAAGGGGTGGAAGCGTGGCCGAGTGGTTGAAGGCGCACGACTCGAAATCGTGTGGGCGCGCAAGCGTCTCGGAGGTTCGAATCCTCTCGCTTCCGCCATTTTTATTTGATTTCTGTTCGGATAATTAGACCGGACATGATAATTATAGAGATAATCACCACAATGAACATCGTGTTGATGGCGGTGGAAACTACGCCAAATAAAGCTAGAAGCATGAGGGTTAAATAGCCGAGAATCCTGCCAGCATTTAGGAACAATTCTCTAAAAGTAAAGTATTCTGTATTGTAACGATTTTTATAAATACCGCTGTTTGAGTAGTCGAAAAGGTTAGCATTGCTAATCCTGTCTATTACAAAAAGGAACACATCATAGGCGATATTGTAAAAAACTATGGATATAAAGTTCGGCGAAATTAATACTAAAATGGTTGATGCTAGAATAATCAAAGTAAATATAGACACAACAATAGTTTGGTGTGACTTCTTGTAAAATTTTGCGAATATCAACATTGCGACAGCACTTAAGGCAGCAAAAACTGATGACCAGTCACCTATGGCGGTATCGTTTGGAAGTGCTCTAATGATAACAAGCGAAGCGATTAGGCTCATCACGCCGTTGCGATTAAAACCTTTAAGAAATTCTATAACATAAAGTTTCCAGAGGGTTTTATCTTTTTTAAATTTATTGAAAAAACTTCTTAAATTCAATTTTTCGGTAGTTTTGTTTTTTGATTTTAGGAAGAAACTGACTAAAAGTTCTAGGATAGTGACAACGATAATTGGCATAGCAGTGGCTGTGTAACTAGTCTCAGTAATATATCGTCCAATAATGAGTGGAGCAATAATGCTGACTATACCGGTCAAGGCGTTACCGTAGCCAAGGTATCGTATTCTTTCACCGTTAGTAATGTTCTCCGATTCAATCATATTAAACGGAAACCCATTCGTAGCAGTCATCAAACCATATAAAACACCGAGGGAAATAACATGATCAGTAATGTCTTGGCCCAAGATTAAAATTGTGAAAGCAAAAATAGTTTTGATGATTATACCGATGCGATAAAACCAAATTTTATCTTTGCGCTTAATTATGTCTGCCAAGAAGACTGCACCAAGAGTTGCAAAAACCCAACCAACTACATTGTAAAGTGCTAACTGGAACACATATTCTTCAGATATTTTATAAAAATACGCTGACAAAAATATCCCAGTGAAAATTGAGAAGATTTTACAAAGAATGTTGTCTAAGATTAGAACTTTGGTCGGGAACGATAGTTTTTTGTTTTTCATGGCTTATCTGAATATATTGTACCATATTGATTTGTTCGAACTTCGTCCAAATGCTTCCGCCAAGATGATTATGCTTCAGAATGGAGCTTGGCGAACTTTTTGGATTTTTGGTCTAGTTCTTTTAGATCGTTTTCAGAGATTTTTTCGGCTTTGCCAGATTCGATGAAGTTTTTAAGGACGCCGACCAAGATGAATGGGCGAACAAATGTGGAGTGAATCATAGACCAGAAGATGACTCCTGAGATAGCGGAGCAAACAAGTGTAAGAGTTGATACGCTTTGGAATATTTCTGGTGCGGCTTCGCCACTTTCGGTGTAAAGTTGGACAATTTCGCCTTGCAAGGCAGCCATTGCGTCTGGGAAAATTTGGAGAATGAGATAGGTCAAGCCAAAGAAAATACCACCAATTACAAGGAAGGAAACGAGGCTGATGCCAAAGATGCGGCCAAGGTTTTTGAGTAAAGTTTTGCCGTGTTTGAAGAAAATAACACCGCCTTCAAGAGTGGCCTGAGTGGCTTTTTCATCTTTTTTATAAAAAACCCAGCCAAGACAGCAGTCGCAAAGATAAGCGATAATAGTGTTGATGACGGCGGAAATGGTGCTACCGATGGAGCCACCAGTATCGCCACCGACAGCTTGACCGATAGCGGCAATGCCAGCGCCAATTTGGTTGAAAACGCCTTTGATGGCACCGGTTATAAAGTAGTAAGCAGCAACAGTGGAAAAGCGTTCTTTGACGATTTTTTTGCCTTCTTTTATGGTGTCTTCCGGGAGTTTACCCTCTGTGACACCTTTGGTCATCATGGCGATTTGACCGGCTTTGTAGATATAGCCAATAAAGTGCAAGATAAGCCAAGCGGCGATTGCGCCAAGAATGGCGCCGATACCAAGGCCGACGAGGCCGTAGTTGGTAGCTTTATCAGCAATGATAAAACCGGCTCCAGCCATACCGAAGAAAGCTAGGGCGGCTAGAAAATCCCAGAGGATACGCCATAGAGAAAAGCCAATGGTTTTTTTGTAAATTGATTTGTTGTCCATTTCTACTCCTTTAGTTGGTTTTATTGTAGCATAGATTTTGCCAATAAAAAAAGGCTAGCAAAAGCTAGCCTAAAAGCATGTGTTTTATGCTAGTACTAACGGTTTTGATGTTTGGTGAGGATTGCAAAACAAATGACAATAACGGCTGCAGGAATGATTTGGAAAATTGACTGAAGAACCAC
This sequence comes from Candidatus Saccharimonadota bacterium, assembly GCA_017404515.1. Taxonomy (GTDB): domain Bacteria; phylum Patescibacteriota; class Saccharimonadia; order Saccharimonadales; family Saccharimonadaceae; genus Nanosyncoccus. Next base: position 3,136 of record JAFRCG010000014.1, read on the forward strand.
CATTTCTTGGTTTTTTTCTGGGCAGTTAGTACTGTTTACACAGAAAAGATTAATGAACAAGATAATAAATGTGATTATGGGTACTAAAGGCATTAGGCCCATAATGACAAGAAGCGGTTGATGATTTTTGGAGGCAGAAACAATGCTAAAAATTAGAGTGATGAGGATGATGACACCCCAAATAGAAAATAATAATAAAATCCCTGCCGCTCCTAATTTAAGGATATCTGTTAGTAGCCAGTAAGAAGGAAGAAATAGAATACTGGAAAGAACATTAATTACAAAAATAGTATTTTTTGCTTTCATGATTTTTATTATAACACTTATTCTTTGAACTCCATCTATTTTAGACTATATGTTGTTGCTATGCTATTTCTCATTGTAATTTATTGCATTTAGTGCAAATTATGGTAGTAATCAAGGCAAACTAAAAGAAAAACCGCCGCTTAATGCGGCGGTTTGGGGTTAGTTTGGTGGGTCAATGGTTTCTTCGGTCAGATAGGTTGCAATTTCATACATCAATGCACCATACCTGGAAAATGACAGGTCCAGTTTTTGAGTGTAGGCACCGACTTTGACGATAATCACGAATCTTAACATCGGGATATATAGGAATGGCAGAATCAATTGGTGCGGCTCGTAGCCGCTGTTCCCTGCATCTACCGTGTATTCAATGTCTACCTTGCTGTCTTTGAGATAAATGTCCGACAGACGCACATCGTGCGCATTGAGTCGATTATAATTCGACTCGACAGCAGGATTATATGTTAAGATTTCCTCGGGTCGCCATGGCTCGAGCCGGTTTTCCGGTACGCGACTGGCAGCATTGCAGATATTCAGGAAGTCGCCACAACCTTCGCCAAAAGGCCGTGGCGAGATTAAGACGAATTTTCCAGTAAGGAAAACATCGTCTCTGTTGTTATAGGCTCTAACCTGTTTTAGGATAGAGCCACCCTTGATTTCTCTATATTGGATTTTCATAAAATCCCCCCTTTTCGGAACAAAAATCACCAAACTTTTAAGAGACACCCCATGTTTTGATTATACCATAAGTAGTACAAAAAGTCAATATAGGGCGAAAATTAGGCGGTGGCCAGTAGATGTCAAGACTAGTTTTTTGTGGGTATTTTTCTACAATAGAGAAAAAGGGATAAATAAAAGGAGGACAAAAATGGAGAAAAGGATTGAAATATTAAATCCAGACAGAGTAAAATTGGTGGCCAAACTCTCGGAGGAGGATTTTTTGAAGCCTAAGACATCAAAAGAATTACAAGAGTTTTACGCACAAAATGGCCTAAAAATTGAAAGAGAAATAAGCGTAAAAGGTGCCCTGCAAACATATCTGATTACTAGACACGGCTGGAGTTTTGAAGGGATATTGGACGGAAAATGGGCACCATGGGCGGGGCTAGTGAGAGAAGCAGATGTGCGAATCCACGAAGTAGTTGACGAGTTTTCGGAAAAGCTAGATCAAAAAGATTTGATAAATATTCCTGATGAAGTGCTAGAAAAGAATTATGAGCTTGCTATGGGTGGGGATAGTGGCGAAAAGTGGGAGGCTTGGAATCCGTTTGGTGAACATTTAGTATTAAAAGAAAACGGGGATTTTTGGGTGGATGAGAAAGTATTTGAAAAGCAAGTTAAAGGGGTATTTGCGCCATATTCTGGGACGATTTATCTGATTTTGGACGGAGACAAAGTAAAAACATATAACGAGTATCAGCGCTATAGCTCAGACTACAGGCGCTCTGGAGAGTACAAAAAAGTGGTGTTTTCTGAGATGTTTTTAGCAATGCTGAAAGAAAATGGTGAGCTAGAGGTATTAACAAAAGATGCGTTTTTGACTGATACGATAGTAGTGCAAAACTACAAGGAAGTCTCAAATATTGAGCTTGAGAAAGCGGAGGAAAATGACGACTCGGTGTATGGAGGGGCATTTTCAACGGAACTAGTGATAGAGGCAGAAAAAGGAAAAACGGTAAAACTCTTTGGCACGCCGATTGTGGACAGCCCTTTTGCTAGAGATGAAGAGGTATAATATGGGTATGAAAAAGGTAGATTTCAAAGAGAAACAGCGGAAAGAGGCCGCAAAGCGTCTGAAGAAGCTAACGGAAATATTTGAGTTGAACCCAGAAGTGGTGAAGCGTTTTGAAGAAAGGCAAAGAGTAGTTCTAAACGACAATGACGAGAATTTTCCCGAGGAAGTTTACGAAGCTTGCACCAGACTAGCCAATGATTTTATGAAGAAAAACAATGCGCTAGTCTACTACATGATTGTGCAGACTATTCCAGCACTGGGGATAGTGCTAAACCTCTTATATATTAATGGAGATGAAGAAACTTGGGATGAGACGGCGGATATTTATGAAGATACGATTTTGGCTGCCACAAAGAATCTGAACACGGGTTTTGTGGAATATGGGGCGATAAGGCTGGCCAAAGGTAAAGACGGCGAACTGATTAGGATTGGCTAAGCCCAAGGGGTGAGCGCTGTGGTATAATCTTAACAAGAAATTGGGAAAGAGGATCTATGGATTTTGATATTGAATGGATTGTGAAAAGTCTGAGCGAGCGTCGGAAAATCTTTGTTTCTGAGGCTGATTTTCAATTGGAGATGGCTTGGGAGATTAAGGAAAAATATCCTGAGGCAAAGGTGCGGCTAGAATATTGTCCGGTGTTTGATCCTAGCATGCATATTGATATTTTGGTGATAATGAATGGCCGGTGGATTCCGATTGAGCTAAAATACAAGACTAGAAAATGCGAGAAACGGATTGATGATGAGATATTCAATCTGAAAAATCATAGTGCAAAAGACGAAAATTGCTATCTGTATCTAAAAGACATCCAGAGGATAGAAAACTTAAAGGAAAATGTGGCGGAATTTGAGGCGGGCTATACGGTGATGCTAACTAATGATTTGGCATACACAAGAAAGGCGCGCAAAGAAGATTGTGCTTATCTGGCATTTGAGATAGCGGAGGGTGTAACCAAAACTGGTGAGCTGAGTTGGCGCCCAGGCTCTCGCACTGGTGAAATTGGACAGGTGAAAAAGCCGATAGTTTTGAAGGGGTCTTACCCAATTCATTGGCAGACTTATAGCAAGATTGACGATACTAATTCTGGCCTGTTTGAATATGTAGTGAATAAGATTGCTTAGGCTATCAGAATGGTATAATGAGGGTATGAGTAGTGTTTTTTCTAAAATAGTTGCGGGAGAAATTCCCTGTTATAAGATTTATGAAGACGATAAGACTTTGGCGTTTCTAGATATTGCGCCAGAGACGCCGGGCCATACGCTGGTGATTCCAAAGGTAGAGGTAGACAAAGTTTATGAGCTATCGGAGGAAGATTATGAGGCGCTTTGGCAGACAGTAAAAAAAGTGGCCGCGCGAATGGAAGAAGTATTAGGGACGCGGACACTGATGAAGGTGATTGGCACAGATGTGCCACATGCACATGTGCATCTAATGCCTTATGACGCAACTTGGACGCATGGTAGACAGGTAAAAATGTCTGAGGCAGAAATGCAAGAAATGCAAGAAAAGCTGAAGTTCTAAATTTAAAACGGCGCCAGGGGGAGCTGGCGCCGCTAAGAAAGTGAGGTGGGGCAGTATCACACTTACTGCCCCAAAAAGAGAAAAAGACTTAACCAGCGGCCTCGGCAGGCTTGCTGGCGATATGTCCCATGTCGACATCAATGACAAACTGATGTTCTCTCTGTTTCAGGATGTATGCCCTACCATTGGTGCCCGTGGCGATCAAATCGTCGTTTTCCAGCTGGACAATGTTAGCGACCAGGGCGGAAAGGATCTTGTTGTGATCCTGCTTGTACCCATAAACCTTAACGGGCGTGTCTGAATACCATTCTTTTTTCTTGGCAATGGTATTGTAGATTGCCTTGACATCGGGGCTTTCCTGCTTATAACAGCCGTCTACTTCCAGCCAGTATTGGTAGAAGGTTTCTACCTGGGAGGAAATCTGCGTCTGCGGTAGTAAAATCAGATACACGCCTTTTAATTTAATAAAGGCGGTGGAATTTTCTGATTCTACCTTGACCTTTTCCCTGATGACTGCTTCACTGCTTGGGAGCTTGGCCGTGATGTTGACACTGCTTTGCTCCAAGAGCTGGCGGTAATCCTTGATCTCTTCTGCATACCACCATGATGGACTTGTTGCTTGCTTCATATAACTCACCTCCTAATGTACTTTCCTGCACTATGCAAGAAATAATGTTTTATTTTAGCATAGTATCTTGGATATGTCAATAGCAAGAAAAAGGCACGGAGACTAAGCTTCGTGCCTTTGTGAAAAATGCGCTGACCCTAGGTCAGCTTTAGGGGGTGAGTTAAGTGAATGTCTTTTGTGGATTTCCCTAGCCTTTAGGCCAGTAAATATTTTCTGCCATCGCCAGTGATGGCAACTTTTGCTGTGCCAAGCCTCTTGATGCTGGCAAAAGCTGTTTCAACTTCGCCGTCCGCAAAGCGGCTTTGGAACAGTTTAGTCGGCAGATCATATTCCCAACTTTTGGGAATTATGACTACATGTTCTTTACCATCAACCTGGATGGTTTTTAACTCCTGCATTATTTTCCTCCTTAATGTACAAGGCCAACCAGGCCTATTTTTTGAGTGGTAAGTTCTATTCTATCACAAAATCAATATTTTGTCAATAGCGTAAATGGTTTTTGCAATGATGGTGATTTTGAGGGTGGTTAATAAGCGGTGTGGTATAATGAGAAAAAGGGTAAATTGGAGATTTTGATGAAATTTACGAGTGCTTATGAGCCAGGAGAATTTGAACCAGATATTTATGCTGCGTGGGAGGCCGCAGATGAGTTTTTGCCAGGGGGGAGTGTAGAGGCAAGCAAGGGAGTTTATGCCGAGGAATCCCCAAGCACATATTCCATCGTGATGCCACCACCAAATGCTAATGGAAATCTCCATATTGGGCATGGGCTGACAATTGCCACAGAGGATAGTTTGATTAGATATCACCGCTTGAAAGGAGATTTTACTTGGTATATCCCAGGGGCGGATCACGCAGGGTTTGAAACTTGGGTGGTCTATGAGAGAGTGCTTGAGGCTCAAAAGCACACAAGGTTTGAATATTCCAGAGAAGAACTATACGCCCAGGTGTGGGATTTTGTACAAGAGCAGCGCGGAAACATGGAGCTTCAGGTGCGGGCGTTGGGGGCAAGTTGTTCTTGGAAAGATTTGACATTTACACTAGATGAGAATGTAGTGCGCAGAGTGTATGATACTTTCCAAAAAATGTGGAATGACGGCATGATTTACAGGGGTGAAAAACTGGTAAATTATTGTACCAAGCACCAGACGGCGTTTGCAGATATTGAGGTAGAGCACGAAGAAGAAAAAGGTAAATTGTGGGATATTGCTTATCCTTATGATGGTGGAGAAATTGTTGTTTCTACGACTAGGCCAGAGACACTGTTTGGCGATACGGCAGTGGCGGTAAATCCTGAAGACAAGAGATACAAAGATTTGATAGGAAAGACAGTTAGACTGCCGCTGACAGATAGAAATATTCCAGTGATAGCGGATGAACACGCAGATCCAGAATATGGCACAGGCGCAGTGAAAATCACTCCAGCCCACGACAATGACGATTTTGAAGTGGGAGAGAGGCACAATTTGCCAAGGATTCAGGTGATTTCTTTTGAAGGAAAAATGTTGCCAAATTGTGGCCCAGAATATGAAGGATTAACCACCAAAGATTGTCGCAAAAAGGTCTTGAAAGATCTTAAAGAAGCAAATTTGCTTAGAGGAGAGCGGGATATTGTGCACTCTGTGGCTCATTGTTATAAGTGTGGCACAGTGATAGAGCCGATGCTGAAAGAACAATGGTTTATAGATGTCAAGAAATTGGCTAAGACGGCAATAGAACACCTAGAAGCAGACGAAATAAAGTTTTATCCAAGCTCCAAAAAGCAGGTGTTAATAAACTACCTAAAGGGACTAAAAGATTGGAATATCTCCAGACAGATACCTTGGGGTATAGCAATTCCAATGTTTAAGAAAGTGGATGGAGACGAATGGATTTTTGACGCTAGGACAAATCTTTCTGAGATTGAGATTGGCGGAGAGCGATACATTAGAGATGAAGATACCTTTGATACTTGGTTTTCTTCCTCACATTGGCCAATTGTTTGTACCAACTGGGAAGAGGGTGCACCAAATCCATACTATCCGCTAAATGTAATGGAAACCGGCGCGGATATCCTCTTTGCATGGGTAGCCAGAATGATTATGATGGGGCTATATGTGACAGGTGAAGTTCCCTTCCGTGAGGTGTATTTGCATGGCTTGGTGCTAGATGCACACGGCCAAAAGATGAGCAAGTCCAAAGGCAATGTGATAAATCCAATGGAGCTAGTCTCTAAATACGGCTCCGATGCTTTCCGTCTTGGCATACTGAGAGGTAGAAGCGCTGGTATGAATCAGGCGTTTTCTGAGCAGTCGGTGGTATCTGGAAGGAATCTCTGTAACAAGCTCTGGAATATCTCTAGGTTTATTCAAGAGATGGTGGATCAGAGTGGTGGTGTTAAAGATCCTCTGGAATATACTTCTGACAACATGGGGGAGGATTGGATTCTTAGAGAAATAAATGAGGCAAAATGGCAGGTAGAGAGCCAGATGGAACACTATCGCTTCTCTGAAGCGGTGGAAACGCTTCATTCCCTGATTTGGGATAAATACGCGGATTGGTTCTTGGAAAGTCAGAAACTTTATAAAAACAGTTCCCTGCTCCAAAATACCCTAGAAGCAATTTTGAAAATGCTGCATCCGTTTGCGCCATTTGTAACTGAAGCTATTTGGCAGAACCTATCTTGGACTGAAGGAATGCTAATTTCTGCAAAATGGCCGTCTGACTTTAAATACGACCCTATGAGTGCCGAGGAGTTTGAAAGGCTTATGGATATCGTATCTCACACCAGAAGCACCTTGCAGGGCCTCTCAGAGGCTTACAAAGGCATATCTTCGTCTGACACCAACATGCTTTATGGTGATGATTCCATTGTGGACGATAATTCCCTCTTGATTCAATATCTCTGCCGAGTCAAAGCTGTGATTTCTACTGAAGGTGAACCTAGAGGCCTTAGATTAGCCATTGCCAACAGCGAAATCTATCTTGATGTTTCTGAAGATGCGGTCGCTGCCTATGCAGACCTACTAGAAAAACGGATTATGAAGATTGGACGAGAGCTTGACGCTCTAAACATGCGGATGATGAACCCAAATTACGTAGACAAAGCACCAGCAGAGCTAGTAAAAGAGACTCAAGATGCGATTGCTGAAAAACAAGGGTTGATAGAGCGGTTGAAGACGGAAAGAGCGGCGATTTAGGTTTGCTCCACCTTTACAAATCTTTTCTGACTGGTTGGCTCAAGTCAAATGGGAATAATTATTCTAGGCAGCTCTGCGCCGGAATTGACAGTTCCGTACTCGAGCTGTAGAATAATTATTCCCATTTGTTTCGCCAACAAAC
>JAFRCG010000015.1 GCA_017404515.1 Candidatus Saccharimonadota bacterium
GGCATGCACAGTGGTTTTAGACTGCTTGATTATTTAGATTTGGAAAGCAAAAATGTATATTATTGCCGTTTACCAATTATGACATTTTTGCTTTCCAAGTCAGCAGTCAGAAACCACTGTCATGCCAGGACCCGCTTCGTGCTACAAAAATACCCCACACTGATTTAGTATGGGGTATTTAGGCAAAAAGCTGATTATTTTGAGCTTTTGCTCCCCTTGCGGCTGTCCTCGGAAACTTTGTTCTGAGGAACTTTTACCTGTTTGAAGCTACCGCCAGCTTTTTTAATAGCAGTAATAGCAGTTTTGGAAGCAAATTGGGTTTCCAAATCAACTTTGACAGTAACATCACCACGAGTGATGATTTTAACCTTTTGATAAGGTGTAGCAATTAGCCCAGCTTCAAAGAGGGCGAAGTTGTCTACTTTGCCTTTGAGGTCGTTTAGACGATCAGTATAGACAATTTCTGCTTTTTGATGGATAGACTTAAAGCCTTTGAGTTTTGGTACAGCCTGCATAATAGCGCGTTGGCCACCCATGAATCCAGCTGGCATCTTGCGATGGCCAGTACGAGATTTTTGACCCTTAGTGCCGCGTCCGGCAGTTTTGCCTTGGCCGGCAGAAATGCCACGACCTTTGCGGCTAGGACGCGTATTAGCAGAGACTGTTAAATCATTGTATTTCATTACTTGGTCTCCTTTTTAGTAGTTTTCTTTGCAGGAGCCTTGGCTTCTTTGGCTTTAGCTGGTTTAGCCTTGGTAGTTTCCCATTCTTTACGTGGAACTTGTGCTCTCAAGCCCTCAACTACAGCGTAAGCAATGTTGACTTTGTTGGTAGAGCCAAGAGATTTGGAGATCAAGTTCTTGACGCCTGTAAGGCCAATGATGGAACGGACTACGCCACCAGCGATAATACCAGTACCAGGAGCAGCAGGCTTCATCAAGACATCTGCGCCAGTAACTTTGGTTTCAACTTCGTGGCAGATGGTCTCTCTGTCCATGTTAAACTCAATCATGTTTTTCTTAGCCTTGGAGGTGGCTTTTTGGACGGCGGAGGTAACATCGTTACCCTTAGCGACGCCAACACCAACTTTATTTTTGTGATTACCAATAGCAACTAGTGCTTTGAAGCGCATGCGACGGCCACCGGCAACCGTACGAGAAACACGATCAATATTGATAGTAACTTCATCGTATTCTTTAGGAGCAACATCAGCTTTGACGCGATCACGACGACGATTGTTTCTGCGGTCAAATGGACGACCGCCAATATCACGAGATTTGCGAGTAGCTGCGGTCTCGTCGGTCATCTTCAGAGTACCAGACTTGTTGATGACTTTTGGTTGATTAGTATTGTCTGCCATATTAGAACTCCAATCCTTCCTTTCTGGCGGCATCAGCAAGGGCTGACATTCTGCCAGAATAAAGCTTTGAACCTCTGTCAAAAACTACGGTTTTGACTTTGGCCTTTTTGGCTTTTTCTGCGATTTCTTTACCGATAGCAGCGGCTTTTTCGGTCTTGGTGCCGGAAATCTTGCTGCCAACAGTGGTAGCATATGCTAAAGTAACTTTTTTGTCATCGTCAACAACCTGGGCAGTAATGTGTAAATTACTAATGTGAACGGTTAGACGAGGGCGATCACTGGTGCCATGGATTTTGGCACGAGTGCGGTTTGCACGATATTCAGCTTTCATTATTTCTTACCTGCCTTTCCGGCTTTACGAATAATATGTTCACCCACATATTTGATACCTTTGCCTTTGTATGGCTCTGGCTTCTTGAGGGCGCGGATCTCTGCGGCTACTTGTCCGACTTTCTGTTTGTCGATGCCAGAAACCGTGATTTCCATTTTGTCGACTTTGAGCTCGATGCCATCTGGGGCTTGATATTTAACAGGGTGAGAAAAGCCTAGGGCCATCTCGATTTGTTTGCCACCACCAGATAGACGGAAGCCAACACCATTGATCTCGAGTTTTTTCTCAAAACCTTTGGTAACACCAATAACGGCGTTGTTTAGTAAAGCGCGCTGAAGACCATGCCAAGCTTTGGACTCTGGCTCGTCGTCTTTGCGAGTTACAATGATTTTACCTTCTTCTACCTTGGTAGTAGTATTAGACTGGACAGGAACCTGGAGCGTGCCTTTTGGGCCTGCGACAGTAATCTCTTTGTCGCCGACCGTAATTGTCACGCCAGCAGGAATGTCCACTGGTAGTTTTCCGATACGACTCATTTTGTTCCTTTAATTAATATCTCTATAATTTTAGCACAAGATAAGGTAAAAAGCAAGAGAAAGCTAGACTTTTTCTATGCCGAGAAAGGCGTAGGCGCCGGTGTCGCTTCTACCAAAAACAAACCGATACGGTGCAAAGCTTTGGTAGTTGGTATCAGTAATGATCACTGGGTAATTTGTAGAACTCTTGTAATCATCTTGGGAAAGATCTCGATAAAGTCGGTAATCAATTGGCGCGCCGATAGCTGCTGCTCCGCTGATAGCGTCGGTATATGCTTTATGAGTGGTCTCATTGTAACTGCCAGCAGCATAATAGACATAAATTTTGTCACCTTGAGTGGCATAACGATATTTGTAATATACATCTTTATAAGAGTATTCTTCGCCGGTGCAAGCCACCTGATAGTAGGCATTAGCATCTTCTAGATGTCTGTAATTAGGGCAAGTATTGGTGTCGTCTAGAATAACCATATCCTCACCAAATAGCTCCTTGTAATAAGCCATCACCATTGCTTCGCTGATGACATGGTTTGAACTCACGGAGTTCTCTAGCCTGCCGGTATATTCAGTAAATTTGTCTTTACCGAGGGTGATAGCTGCGGTGATTTTTTGTCCTGGGGAGAGGTTGCTAGAGCTAATCTCTTTGCCAAAGAAAATGCGGCCAGGCCAGGAATTGCCAACAAAATAATTACCGCTGCTCACTGGAGAAAAATTGAGAGCATCGATTTTGGCATTAATATCTGAAATTATAGCCTCTTCCTCTAGCGAAATCTCCTCTTGACTAGTTTTAATAACAGTATTTTGGTCGTTAGTATCGCCGTTTCCTTTGTTGATAAACAAAATCGTCAAAAGAATCAATGAGCCGACCACGATTACAGAGGCCAGACTGACAACTACAATCACTGCAATATCAGTGGCGCTGAGCTTGCGATGTGTCTTTTCTGGGACAACTTCGACTACTTTTGGGGTGTCAGAAGAAATAGGCACTGACTGATTATCACTATTCTGAGAATTGTTTTGATTTTCCATAGACAATATATCCCCTTGTAATAATTTTAGCATAACTGGTTTAAAATTACCAACAAAAAGTCCCCTAGTTTGACTAGAGGAGCTTTTTGCTGAGCGACTACCAAACTCTGACTAGAATTTCTCCACCAAGGCGCAATTTTTTGGCCTCTTGGCCGCTCATTACACCTTTGGAGGTGGAAATAAGGACGATACCACGGCCAGATTTGACGGTTGGAATTTCGTCGGCAGAAGTATAAATTCTGCGGCCTGGCTTGGAGACTTTGGAAATCTCGTTGATTCGCGAACTAACGCCATCTTTATTAATTAAGATGTGTAGGATGTCACGAGGGTGAGCTTTTTCAATATTGTAATCTTCAATATATCCACCTTTTTTCAAGCCTTCAATTACGGCAACTTTGAGTTTAGAAGTAGGGACGCTAACTTCGTTTTTACTAACCTGAATAGCGTTGCGGATGCGAGTAATCAGGTCAGCGATTTGATCAGTAGATTGTAATGACATATTTACTCCTTTCTCCTTACCAGCTACTCTTGGTTACACCAGGGATTTCTCCCTTGCTTGCTTTTTCACGGAAGTTAATGCGTGATAAACCAAATCTGCGCATATAACCTCTTGGACGGCCATCCAACATATCGCGGTTTTTAAGCCTGGTTGGGCTAGAGTTTCTTGGGAGTTTTTGCAAACCTTCCAAATCTCCAGCGGCCTTCAAAGCGGCGCGCTTATCTTTATATTTATCATACATTTTCTGCCTTTTTTGATCACGAAGGACTGCAGATGTCTTAGCCATACTATTTTTCCTCCTTCTCAAATGGCATACCAAATAGTTCTAGCAATTTGGTACTCCCTTCTTTTGAACCGTTTTTAATAATGAATGTAACTTCTAGGCCATGCAATACCGCAGCATCTTCGAAGGTAATTTCTGGGAAGACAGTTTGCTCGGTAAGACCTAAGCTGTAGTTTCCTTGAGCATCAAAGCTCTTCTTAGGAACGCCGTGGAAATCACGCACATGCGGAAGAGTAATATTGATGAGGCGGTCAACAAATTCATACATCTTGACGCCACGCAAGGTGGTAAGATAACCAATTGGTGCACCCATACCTTTTCTGATTTTGAAGGTAGCAATGGATTTCTTAGCCATACGAGAGGTGGTAGCTTGACCAGTAATTTTGGCCAAAGTAAGCTCAACGGTCTCTGTAAAGCGTTTATCATCGCGTTTTTTGCCAACACCGCAAGATACAACTACTTTCTCTAGTTTTGGCACCTGATTAATGTTTTTGATATCCAACTCTTTCATCAAAGTTTTGACAATTTCTTTGTCGTACTTTTCTTTGAGTCTTGGGGTATATTTAGCTTCAGCCATTACTTACCCTCCTTTTTAAGATTAGATAGATCAATACCGACATGAATAGTCTTTTTGCCGCCAGTAGGATTGTACTGGGTCTTTTTCATGTGGCGCTCACGGATTTCGACACCTTCAATCATTGCCTTGTGGTTTTTAGGATCCATTTTGACAATTTTGCCGGTTTTACCTTTGTTGTCACCAGAGATAATTTTGACGGTGTCATTGATTTTTAGATTCTGTGCCATATTATAGTACCTCCGGAGCTAAGCTGATAATCTTGCTAAAACCGCGCTCGCGAAGTTCGCGTGGGACTGGGCCAAAAACGCGAGTACCGCGTGGGGTCTTATCGTCATTAATGAGGACAGCTGCGTTATCATCAAAACGGATGGTAGAACCATCTGGACGACGAATTTGACTACGAGTACGAACAATTACTGCGCGTACTACAGCTTTCTTCTTGACATTTCCAGTAGGGGAAGCGTCTTTGACGCTAGCCGTTACAATGTCGCCAACATGTGCATAATGAGCACGAGTTCCACCAAGGACACGGATTACACCAAGCTCTTTGGCGCCACTGTTGTCAGCAACTTTTAATCTAGTTTCCTGTTGGATCATATTTACTCCTCTGCCTCTTCAGATGTTTCTTTAGCCTTAGCGACGGCGTCGGCACCAACTTTTTCTGGTAACTCAACTTCGTTAACATCTTCTTTGAGGGCAATAGCTCCGCGTGATTTTTCTAGGATTTTAACTAGGTTGTAGTTAACAGTCTTAGAAAATGGGCGGCATTCGACGATTTCGACTTTATCGCCTACTTTTGCTTCATTTTTTTCATCGTGAGCAGTATATTTACGAGTCTTAGTATACTGCTTGCGGTATAGTGGGTGAGTTTCCCGGCTAGCAACAGAGACAGTAATGGTCTTGTCGCGCTTGTCGGAAGAAACGAGCCCAACGATAGTCTTTGCCATTACTTTGCTCCTTTCTTAGCTTCTTTCTGAGAAACCTTCTCAGCGGTCAATTTTCTTGCAATTTGCTTCTTGATGCTCTTGATAGCATGTGGGTTGGTTAAAGTGCCATCATAGAGGCTCTTTTGAGCCATCAAGAGGTCTTCGCGAAGTTCTTTAACGGATTTATCGCTATCTTTAGCTTTGGACTTGATAACTTTGGTAGTAGTTTTCTTGTCGGCCATATTAGAACTCCTCTTTCTTGATAATCTTGCAGCGAACTGGAAGTTTGTGGGAAGCTAGGCAAAGGGCTTCCTTGGCCTGCTCATCAGTAACATCGGCGATTTCAAACATCACGGTACCAGCTTTAACTTTTGCTACAAAGAACTGTGGTTCACCTTTGCCACCGCCCATCTTGACATCTAGAGGCTTCTTGGTGACTGGGGTATGTGGGAAAATGCGAATCCAAATTTTACCACCACGCTTAATGTAACGAGTGATAGCCTGGCGGGCTGCCTCAATCTGACGAGAGTTGATGCGCTCATTGTCAAGAGACATCAAGCCGTAGTCGCCAAAATCTACAGAGTTGCAGCGGGTAGCTACACCTTCGTTTTTGCCTTTTCTCACCTTACGGTGGGAAGTTTTCTTTGGTAATAGAATAGCCATATTATTTCTCCCCCTTATAAATCCAGACCTTTACACCAACGATACCAGCAGTAGTAGGCGCGTGATGGCAGTAGAAATCAATGTCAGCACGAAGAGTGTGTAGAGGAACGGATCCCTCAATAAACTTTTCACGGCGTGACATTTCTGCGCCATTCAAACGACCTGCTACTTCAATGCGTACACCTTTGGCGCCGGCAGCCATTGTTGACTGGCAGGCCATTTTGACGGCGCGGCGGAAATTCATACGCTTTCCAAGCTGAAAACCGATGTTTTCGGCAACTAGTTTGGCGTTAAGTTCTGCTTTCTTAATTTCTTCAACATTCAAGCGAACAGGCTCGGATGTAAACTTTTCGAGTTCACGCTTCAATTCATTGATGCCAGCACCCTGTTTGCCAATGACTGCGCCAGCTTTGGCGGTCAAGATGGTAACAGTGATAAGATTTGGGCTTCTTTCAATGTTGATTTTAGCGATAGTTGGACGACTCTTGAAGCGTTCTTCAATAGTCTCACGGATTTTAGTATCTTCTACTAACCAGTTTTTGAAGTCTGACTTCTTGGTAAACCATTTAGAAGACCAGTCTTTACTGATTTGAAGACGGAAAGATCCTGGATTAACCTTCTGACCCATTACTTTTCCTCCTTTTTAACAGCTTTTTTCGGCTCTGCTTTCTTTTGCTTTTCTTCTCCGGCAACTTCGACAAAGATATTGGAGGAGATTTTTTCGTAAGGAAGGGCGCGTCCACGAGAAGCTGGTTTGTAACGACGAATACGAGTACCAGCAGTAACTGAGATGCGTGAAATGCGGATAGTCTTTGGATCAATTGAAACACCCGAGTTTAGCAAGTTAGCTTTGGCAGAATCGATAGCCTTAGCAACAGGCTTGGCTGCACGGCGTGGTGTGTTTTCTAGAATAACTAGAGCATCAGCAACATAGCGATCACGAGCTAGACTGGCAACAATACTAGTTTTTCTTGGCATGCTGTCAATGCCCTTAATGTAGGCGTGTGCAAAATGAGTGTCCATTAGGCATCTCCTTTCGCAGTGGCAGCAGCGGCAGCTTCAGCAGCCTTCTTACCACCATGGCGTTTAAATTTGCGAGTTGGGGCAAATTCGCCAAGTTTGTGCCCAACCATATTCTCGCTGACAAATACTGGAACATGGACCTTGCCATTGTGCACGGCAATTGTGCGGCCAACCATTTCTGGAGAGATGGTAGACTGACGAGCCCAAGTTTTGATCACAGTGCGATCATCAGCGGAGAGAGCTTCAACCTTTTTCTGTAGCTTGTAATCTACAAAAGGTCCTTTTTTGAGACTTCTACTCATAGATTATTTCCTCTTTCCTTCGTGGCGACTACGCACGATATATTTATTAGTTTGCTTATTATGACGGGTACGATATCCAAGAGTCAACTGGCCCCATGGAGAGCGTGGAGCTTTACCAGAACCATGACGACCGCCGTCACCACCACCGTGTGGGTGATCTGTAGCGTTCATTACGACACCACGAACTGTTGGACGAATACCTTTTCTACGATTACGACCAGCGGCACCTTTTTTGATATTTTGATGCTGCATGTTACCAACGGTACCAACGCTAGCCTGACAGCCACTAAGTACCTTTCTGAATTCGCCAGATGGCATCTTGAGAGTGGCGTAGCCATCTTCCTTAGCCATTAGCTGAGCAGATGCACCGGCAGCGCGGACCATTTGGGCGCCACGGCCAGGGGTAATCTCAATAGCATAGACAAAAGTACCTACTGGAATGTTTTCTAGTGGCATACGGTTAGACTCGGAGATTTCTGTATCATCTCCAGTCTTAAAGGTGCCACCTTTTACCATATTGGTATCGGCAATTACATAGTAGTATGTACCGTTTTGATCTTTAACTCTAGCAATTCTAGCAGAACGATTTGGATCGTATTCGATTTCCTCAATGGTCAAAACTAGATTCTTTGGCAAATTATGGGTAAGCAAGCGATAATGACGCTTGACTCCACCACCACGATGACGGACGGTGATACGACCCTGGTTATTCTTGCCAGCCTGTTGCTTTTTGGCCCTAGTCAAAGATTTGAGAGGCTTCTTAGCAGTGATTTGGTCAAAATCCTGAGTAGTCTTTTGACGCTGAGCTGGAGTAACCGGACGATATGCTTTTAAGCTCATTACTTATCTCCTTTCTTTTCTGCGGCTTTGGCTGCAGCCTTTGCGGATTTTTTAGCGTCCTTTTCTGCTTTTTTATCAGCTTTCTTATCTTCTTTCTTCTCTTCTTCCTCGAAGATTTTGATCTTATCACCTTCTTTTAAGGTTACATAGGCATACTTCTTATCACGACGATAAGTGGTGCCAGGATAAGCGTGTTTACCTTTGGAAAAGCGAGTAGCTTTACCCTTTCTAGTAAGCACTCTAATAGAGGTGACAGTAACATTAAATTGTTCTTCGATAGCCTGCTTGGCAGCTTGTTTGCTAGCATCAGCAGGAACTAAGAAAATATAAGTGCGTTTAGCTTGTTCTAGATAAGATTTTTCAGTAGCACGAGGGTAAACTTCCATTATGCATTCTCCTTTCCTAGTAACCAAGCTTCGGTAGCTTTGACAGCATCAGAACTGAAGACAACAGCATCTGCGTTCATGATGTCAAAGACATTAAGATAGGTAGCACGGACTAATTTGAGATTTGACAAATTATTAGTGCTTCTAATAAGTTCTGGGGTTTTCTCGGAAACAACTGCTAAGATATTCTTGCCGTCTAGTTTGAGAGTACTGAGGCTCTTAGCGGCATCTTTGGTCTTGCCAGTAGCCTTGATATCAGCAATAATAACGGCTTTTTCCTTGTTCTTTAGAGATAGGGCCTGACGGATAGCAACTTTCTTGCTTTCACGAGTAATATTCTTCTTGAAATTCTCTTCTCCAGTGCGGCCAAAAGCTACACCACCGTGACGCCAGATAGGGTTTCTAGTAGAACCAAAGCGTGCACGACCTGTGCCTTTTTGCTTCCATGGTTTTTTGCCGCCACCACGAACTTCGCCACGCTTCAAGGTTTTGGCGTGAGAACTACGGGAGTTAGCAAGATAGGCGTCATAAGCGAGTTTGATGAGCTCGTGGTTGTCTACGCTAAGGCCAAAGACTTCTTTGTTCAAATTTGCGTCTGCCATATTACTCCTTTCCCTCCACTGTGACAATGCCTTTCTTAGGCCCAGGAATTGCACCCTTCAAGCCTAAGATATTGTTTTCTTTGTCGATATAAGCAACTTCAAGGTTTTTAACGGTAACCTTGTCATGGCCCATACGACCTGGCATCTTCTTGCCTTTAAATACTTTTTGTGGATACATAGATCCGATTGAGCCGACACGGCGAATATTGCCCTTGAAACCATGGGTATTTCTGGACTCATTGAAGTTCCAGCGTTTTACTGTACCAGCAAAACCTTTGCCTTTTGAGGTGCCGGTGACGGTAACTTTATCACCGAGGTTGAAACTCTCTACGGTGAGAATGTCGCCAACTTTTACCTCTGGTTCTTTTTCTACCCTAAATTCCTTGAGAACCTTAGGGGAGAGATCTTTTCCAGCCTTTTTGACATGGGCTGATACCGACTTGCTCAGATTCTTACTCTGACCAAAGCCTAGCTGCACTGCATTGTAACCGTCGGTTTCGACAGTCTTTATCTGAGTCACAGTGGCTGGGCCGGCTTGAAGAATAGTTACAGGGGTAACTATGCCATCTTCGCCGATGATCTGAGTCATACCAATTTTGGTGCCGATGATGACTTGCATCTGTTTCCTTTCCCTTAAACATTACAGAAACTAGACTTATGGGCAGTTTCCCTATAGACGGGACTTACTCTTGCGTCTAGCACTGTATGCTCTATTTATTAGAATATACGAAGTTTATTATACTACATCCTAAGATAAAAAACAACCCCTATTTTTAGCATGAAGCGGATACTGTAGCGCGAAGCGGGTCCTGGCATGACAGTGGTTTCTGACTGCTGACTTGGAAAAAGAAAATGCCATACACTGGCAAGCGTCAGGAATATGCATTTTCTTTTTCCAAATCTAAATAATCAAGCAGTCTAAAACCACTATCATGCCACCCGCTTCTTTTTTAGAAACTTTGCTTCTCCTACTCCACATCTGCCCGTCGGTATCCGCTTTCGTATGTATTCTCTGGTGATTATCGATGGAACAAGGGTGAAGTAGGGTATCAGGGAGGTTATGGGTTCTGGAATTCTAGTACTGCCTCGAGTCAAGATGAGAGATTTTTCCTATATATAGACGAAAATGGCTATCTCATTCCTCAAAATAAAGTTCCTAAGGTATACGGATATCCTCTCCGCTCCAAACACTACCCGTCGGTATCCGCTTTCGTATGTATATTCTGGTTACTACGGCTGGTGGGATGGCGGTGGTAGCCTAGAGACTCAGGATTCGCGTGGCATATTCTGGTCTACTACAACCAACGGCAATGCCCAGGCATATCGCTTGAGCGTCTGGACTAGTCTTGATACGCTGTCAGTAAGTGGTTTTACAGCTGGCAATTCTCTCCGCTTCACCTTACGCCCGTCGGTATCCGCTTTCGTACGTATATTCAGGACTCTACGACTGGAATGTTGGCGGCATGTATGGCCAGGACTCCAACGGGTACTGGTGGTTTACCACGGCTAGCAGTAGCAGTAATGCATACAACTTAAATATGTATAGTGGCGGTCTCACACATCAGGATAACCGCAATAAGGCCTACGGGTTTGCTCTCCGCTCTATTTTGCGATTCTAGGCTTCAGCGATTTCTTCGGCAGATGGGCCTTCTTCTTTGTCGGTGATTGGGGTAATTCCTGTTCCTACAGGGATCTTACGGCCAATAATCACATTTTCTTTGAGGCCATGCAAGTGGTCAACACGACCAGAGATGGCAGAGTTAATCAAGACACGGGTGGTATCCTGGAAGGAGGCAGCTGATAGGAATGAGTCAGACCAGATAGAAACCTTGGTAATACCTAGCAACAAGTGGGTGTAGGCTGCAGGTTTTTTGCCTTCTGCTACCAATTTAGCGTTTTCGATCTCTACAGCAGATTCTGAGAGGATATCTCCTACTACAAAGCTAGAATCGCCGGATTCGTCAATAACTACTCTAGAGAACATTTGACGGACGATGATTTCAAGGTGTTTAGCAGAAATCTCGTGACCCTGAGCAGCATAGACGGCTAGAACATCGTTCATAATGTAGCGCTCAGTCTCTTCTTTGCCCTTGTATTTCAAGAGGTCTTGCAAGTTTAGAGAACCGGTGGTGAGGCGATCGCCAGCCTTGACTGAATCGTCAGTCTTGACTAGGAGCTCGGCTTCTGCTGGAATCTCAACTCTGACAGGAGCACCGGCATTAGCGACGATGATAATAGCACCTTCAACCAGCTGAGCATTGCCATCAAATGGAGCGACTAGTGGGTCTTTGCCAAGCTTCTTAGAGGCGATAACATCGCCAGTTTTGACGCTAGCACCATCCTTGACCTTAGGTTTGCGGCCATCTAGCTCAATGCGCTCGGTCTTACCAGCATCTGGAGTAATTTGGATGACATAGTGATTGCCATCTTCGTATTGGCTGACAATACCATCAATTGGCGCAACCCAAGCTTGACCTTTAGGACTACGAGCCTCAAGGAGCTCCTCCACACGAGGAAGACCACGAGCGATAGCACCAGAGCCAGCCACACCAGAACCGTGTTTAGTATCAAGGGTTAGCTGGGTACCAGGCTCACCAAGAGATTGGGCAGCAATTACACCTACTGGCTGATGTGGAGCCACCAATTCACGGGTGGACATATCAATACCATAGGCCTTCTGAGGGATGCCTTCAACAGCGGTGGTAGTAAGGACGGATTGAATTTTGACGGATTCAATCTTGTCATCGGCTTCAAGTTGAGCGGCAAGCTCTGGGGTAATAAGTTGGTCGGCTTCTAGATAACCTGGGATGGCTTCAGCAGTGTAGCGACCAGCAATACGAGGTGCAAAGTCAATACCAGTTTGCTCGGTCTCTGATTTGTAAATGGTAAATCCTGGATCGTCGGCAACTGCATCAATAGTAAAGACATCCTGGGCAACATCTACCAAGCGACGAGTGAGGTAACCAGAGTCGGCGGTGCGAAGTGCAGTAGATACCTGGCCCTGACGAGCACCACGAGTAGCGATAAAGGATTCTAGGGTGTTCAATCCTTCTTTATAGCTAGATTTAACTGGAAGCTCAATCTCGTTGTTGTTAATATCGACCATGATACCGATTTCTGCAGAAGCAAGCTTGATGTTAGAAATACTACCACGAGCACCGGAGTTGACCATCACAGCGATGTCGGTGTCCATTTCTGACAATTTACTCTTTAAGAAATCAGAGATTTTATCGTCAATTTCACGCCAGTTAGCAACAGTCAAATTGTATCTTTCTTCCTCAGTTACAAGACCTTGGTCAAATTGCTCTTGAATAAGAGCGGTTTTGGCATCACCTTCGGCGATGAAATCTTGGATTTCTGGATAAGTTGGATAGTCGTCTTTGGCGGTAGAAACAGAGGCAATAGTCTCATATTCAAAGGCCAAATTCTTGAGCTTATCAGCGATTTTAACGGTAGTATCGGCACCATAGCGATCAAAGATGTTGGCCATAACCTTCTTGAGCTGTTTGGAAGTTTGTACAGAGTTATCAAATGGATAATCTTCTGGCAAAATCTCGTTGAAGATCACGCGGCCAAGGGTGGTATCTCTAATCTCTTTCTTAGCAAATACACGAATTGGTGTCTGCAAGTGGATAATTCCCTGGTCGTAGGCCATTTCTGCTTCGTAGATAGAGCTAAATGGTTTGACTTCATCTGTAGCTGTACCTGGTTTGTCGTAGGTGAGATAGTAGATACCTAATACCACATCCTGGTAGATAGAAAGCACTGGGGCGCCATCAGCAGGCTTTAGTAAGTTCTTGGTGGCAGACATTAGTTCACGGGCCTCAGCCTGAGCGTCATCAGAAAGTGGCAAATGTACAGCCATCTGGTCACCATCATAGTCGGCGTTGAAACCAGTAGCAACGAGTGGGTGGAGCTGGATAGCTTTACCATCGATTAGCTTTGGCTGGAAAGCCTGAATTGACAGACGGTGAAGTGATGGCGCACGGTTTAGGAGGACATATTTGCCTTTAATTACCTCATCCAGGGCATCCCAGACGATGTTGTCACCTGCTTCAATCTGACGAGTAGCGGCGCGAATATTGGCGGCGTGCTCGTGTTCCATGAGCCAGCTAATAACGAATGGCTTAAAGAGTTCTAGCGCCATCTGTTTTGGTAAACCACATTCGTTAAGTTTGAGTTCTGGGCCAACAACAATCACAGAGCGGCCAGAGTAGTCTACGCGTTTACCAAGAAGGTTCTGGCGGAAGCGGCCTTGTTTACCTTTTAAGAGGTCGGAAAGACTCTTGAGTTTGCGGCGGCCATTCTGAGAAGATGCGGTACGATTGCCATGGGAAGCGGCGTTATCAATAAGTGCATCTACAGCCTCTTGGAGCATGCGCATTTCGTTTCTGCAAATCACCTCTGGAGCGTTCAGATCTAACAGCTTCTTGAGGCGGTTGTTGCGATTGATAACACGACGATAAAGGTCGTTCAAATCAGAAGTAGCAAAGCGGCCACCAGGGAGAGAAATCATTGGACGAAGATCTGGTGGAATAACTGGAATAACAGTCAACACTAGATCTGAAGGGCTGATACCAGCAGCCTTCATACCCTCAATTAGTTTGAGGCGTTTGACGATTTTCTTTTCCTTTTGACCTTTAGCTTCCTCGGCTTCGGCAGACAAATCTTCGATCATTTTATCGATGTCGATCTCGTCAAGCAACTTCTTGACAGCGGTAGCACCCATGCCTACCTCAATCATTTCGGCATAATCTTCGTGCTCAGCTTCAAGATTGCGATAGTCAATCTCAAGCATGACATTGCCTTTTCTGAGGTTGGATAAGATGTCTTTTCTAGCTTCGTAATCGGCATTTAGATCGTCGAGTTCTTTTTGTTCATCGGCAGCAAGCTTCTTGGCGTCGGCATTTTTGTCTTTGCCGGCTTCTTCGTAGCGAAGCTTGATAGCCTGACGAGCAGCGTCAGTTTGAGCATCTAGATCTGCTTTAGCTTTTTCGATTTCATCTTCTTTGGCATCAGTGATGAGATATGATGCAAAATAGATGACTTTCTCGATATTTTTAACGGTTAGATTTAGAAGCAAGCTAAGAGCAGATGGTGTGCCGCGCATAAACCAGATGTGAGCAACTGGAGCAGCCAAGGCGATGTGGCCCATACGCTCACGACGAGAGATAGATTTGGTAACTAGGTTTCCCTCTTTATCCACAGCGGCCTCGCGGGAGCGAACACCTTTTAGTTTTGAATCGTGTGGGTTGATATCTTTGACTGGTCCAAAGATACGCTCGCAGAATAGACCATCACGTTCTGGTTTTTGTGTGCGATAGTTGATAGTTTCAGGCTTTAGAACTTCTCCGTAGCTCCAGTTCAAGATGTCGTCTTTGGACGCTACACTCAAACGGATAGAGTCGAAGTCTGATGCTGAGATAAAATTATCCATCCAAGCCATATTAGAACTCCTCTCCGAGGTCGACTGTTCCATCGTCTTCCTCAGTTGTTATTTGTATACCTTCATCATCGGCGATTTCGGATACTTCTTCATCGCTGATATTGTCAAGATCGTTTTTGGTTTCAGCGGTGTGCTGAGCATAGATTAATTGGTCGTCTTGGGAGCGCTCAATTGCCTGAGAAACTTCCTCAATAGCGGTGGAAGCATCTGTAGAATCTCCATGATCTAAGAGGTCAACCTTGAGACCAAGACCTTGAAGCTCTTTTACAAGCACATTAAAGCCTTCTGGAAGTTTTGGACCTTCAATTGGCAAACGCTTGATAATAGACTCGTAAGCTTTAGCGCGGCCGTAAACATCATCTGATTTGATGGTGAGCATCTCTTGAAGAGTAGTAGCAGCACCATAAGCTTCAAGTGCCCACACCTCCATTTCTCCGAAGCGCTGGCCACCGTTCTGAGCTTTACCACCAAGTGGCTGCTGGGTAACCATGGTGTAAGGACCAGTGGAGCGAGCATGAATCTTGTCGTCTACCATGTGGTGAAGTTTGAGCATGTGCATTACACCAACAGAGGTGCGTTCCTCAAATGGCTCACCGGTAAGACCATCGTAAAGCTGGACACGGCCATCGTGATTAAAGCCAGCCTTTTCAAGCTCTCTGCTGATGACTTCATCTGGAACGCCGTTAAATGATGGGGTGGCAACTTTGTAGCCAAGTGCACGAGCGGCCATACCAAGGTGGATTTCAAAGAGCTGACCGAGGTTCATACGGGAAGGCACGCCCATTGGAGAAAGAATGACATCAATTGGGGTACCATCTTCCATAAATGGCATGTCTTCTACTGGAAGTACGCGGGAGACCACACCTTTGTTACCGTGGCGGCCAGAAAGCTTATCACCTACGCCAATCTTGCGAAGTTCAGCTACATAAATCTTAATCTGCATCAAGACGCCAGCTTTAAGCTCGTGACCTTGTTCGCGAGTATAGATGCGAACACCAACCACTTTACCAGTGGAGGAGCCATTCATACGAACAGATGTATCGCGGACATCTTTGGCTTTTTCACCAAAGATTGCACGAAGCAAGCGCTCCTCTGAGCTTAGCTCTTGCTCGCCCTTTGGAGTAATTTTACCAACTAGGATATCACCATTTTGGACTTCGGAGCCAACGGCTACGATACCATCTTCACCGAGGTGGCGGAGTGAATGTTCGGAAACATTTGGAATATCACGAGTTACCTGTTCTGGACCAAGTTTGGTCTCACGAACTTCAACATCGTAATCTTTGATGTTAATAGAGGTGAGTGTATCGTCTTGGACGAGTCTGCTACTGATAACAATAGCATCATCCATGTTATATCCACGCCATGGCATAAAGGCAACTAAGAGGTCGCGTCCTAGGGCTAGTTCGCCATCATTGATGGAAGCACCCTCAATCAGGATATCGCCTTTTTTGACTTTTTGGCCACGCTTAACCTTGACGCGTTGGTTGTAGCAGCGATCATCATTGGTCTTTTCAAAGTGAACTAGTTTATATTCTTTGTCGCCGTTTTTGTAGCTAACAATGATGGATTCGCCATCGGCCTTTTTGACTTCACCAGCGCCCTCAGCAACAATAAGCTGAGAAGTGTTTTTGGCGACTTCGGCCTCAATACCAGTACCTACGATTGGATTGTCTTGGCGAAGCAATGGCACTGCCTGTTTCTGCATGGCACAGGCCATGAGAGAGCGGTCAACACGGTTTTTCTCGACAAATGGAATAAGAGATGCGGAAACACCCAGAATCTCTTTGTGAGCGGCATCAATATGTGTAACCTTGGAAGATTCTACCTGGGTAGGTGCACCCTTGACACGGGCAGAGACGCGAGCGTCAACAAATTTGCCGTTTTTATCAAGTTTAGCAGAGGTATCAGCAATCACCATGTCTTGCTCTGAGGCGGCATCGACATAGACGACTTCGTCGGTAACTTTGCCGTTTTTAACTACGCGATATGGAGCTTCAATAAAGCCATATTCATTGATACGAGCATAAGTAGCAAGGTTTAGCACAAGACCCACATTGGCGCCCTCTGGAGTCTCTACAGTACAGATACGACCATAGTGAGTAGGGTGAGTATCGCGCACATCAAAGCCGGCGCGTTCACGAGTAAGACCACCAGGACCCATAGAGCTTAGACGGCGCTTGTGAGCAAGCTCTGAGAATGGGTTGGTTTCGTCCATGAGCTGAGACAATTGAGATGAGGTAAAGAACTCTTTGACTGCAGCGGTAACTGGACGAGCGTTAATTAACTGAGATGGGGTAACATCTTCGACGCTGGCCATGGACATACGGTCCAAAATGTTTCTTTGCAAACGAAGCATACCAAGACGGAATTGGCGTTGGACCAATTCACCAACCAGTTTGATACGACGGTTAGATAGAGAGTCGATATCGTCTGGTGCATCTTGGGTATTATTGAGGCGAATGATTTCGGCAATAATGGCAATCAAATCTTTCATCTGAAGAGTGCGATTCTTGCTGACATTTGGCGTATCAAAACCAAGACGCTGATTAATCTTGAAACGACCTACGCGGGAATAATCATAGCGCTTGTAATCAAAGAAAGTACGCTCAATCATAGACTTAGCGTTTTCAACAGTAGCAAGATCACCTGGGCGAAGCTTGCGATAAACCTCAATTAGGGCCTCGCTCTGACCAGATGTGGTATCTTTCTCTAGGGTGGCGTCAATATAGCTGATTTCACCCTCGTCTAAGCCCTTGAAAGTTTCCTTAATCTCTGACTTCTTAGAAATACCAAGAGCACGGAGGAAGGTAGTAACAGGGATTTTGCGGCGACGGTCAATTTTGACATAAATAGCACCAGAGGTGGAAGTCTCAAACTCTAGCCATGCACCACGGCCAGGAATGACCTTGGCACCGTAGTAATTTTTGCCGCCAATATTATCAGCAATAAAGAACACACCAGCAGAGCGGATAAGCTGAGAGACAATCACGCGCTCTGTACCATTGATGATAAAGGTAGCACGATCAGTCATCCAAGGATAATCACCAAAGAAGATATCCTGTTCTTTCTTTTCGCCAGTAGCCTTGTTGGTTAATTCTACTTGGACATGCAAAGGACGCTCATAGGTGGCCAAATTGAGCTTAGCAGAATGCTCGTCCTCTTTTGGCTCACGAAATTCGTAATCCTTAAATGTTAATGATAGTTTTTGCCCGGTATAGTCGTCAATGGGATTTAGCTCATTGAAAACTTCGCGGAGCCCACTTTTGACAAAGTCTTCCCAAGAATCTTTTTGGTGAGCAATAAGATCTGGGATAGGAAGTGCTTGGTCGCCCTCAGTAAAGAATACGCGACTGTCACTTTTGTTCGCAGTTTTCACTATTTACCTCTTTTATTAGCGTTGATAATCTTTAGCGCCGAAGATTACTGTCTGAGTTTTTGCCTCTAAATTCGCCAACTCTAGAGGCATCCAAAAAACTTGACACACTACTTCTTAATTTAATATTTTAACGCAAAGAAGTTTAAATTGCAAGGGTTAATTTCTGTGATTTTTAGTATGAAGCAGGTCCTGGCATAGGCACGGGGGCCTGTATAAAACAGGCTACTAGAGTTTGGGACTTTGGATTTGCTCATTTTTACAACGATAGTTGTAAAAATCACAAATCCAAAATCTGGTCTAAATCTCATTACAAACTCTAGTAGTCCTGTTTTATCGGCCCCCTCCTATTTCACCGGTGCCCGTCGGTATCCGCTTTCGTATGTGTTCTCAGGCTTCTACGGCTGGGGTAATGGTGACCTGAGCCGCCAGGACTCCGACGGGAACTGGTGGTCTATTACTGCTGTTGATAATACTAGCGCATATGCTTTGCGTATACCTACTCAGACCATTATGCCCAGAGACAGTAACGGCAAACATGCTGGCTTTCCTCTCCGCTGCGTCTCCTACTCCACCAATAGCCCTTCGGTATCCGCTTTCGTATGTATTCTCAGGCGCCTACTACTGGGGCGATGGTAACCTGGACACCCAGGGCTCCCGCGGGCTCTGGTGGTCTACCAAGGCTAGCAGTGATAGTAATGCGTACGACTTGGTCATGGGTGATAACTATCTCGCCCCCCAGGATAGCAGTAATAAGGCCCGCGGTTGGGCTCTCCGCTGCGTCTCCTACTCCACATCTACCCGTCGGTATCCGCTTTCGTATGTATATGATGGCTACTACTTTTGGAGTGATGGCACATTAAACTATCAGGATTCGAATAGTCGCTATTGGGCTACTACTGCTTACAGTTATAATGTTGCATACTACTTTGGCCTATGGGATGGAACTGCGGATCCTCAAGCTATTACCAATACACCAGTTGGTGGATCTCTCCACTTCACAATAGCCCGTCGGTATCCGCTTTCGTATGTGTTCTCGGGCAACTACTACTGGGGCGGTGGTTACCTGGGCAACCAGGGCTCCCTCGGGTACTGGTGGTCTACCACGGCTCTCAGTGATAGTCTCGCGTACCATTTGCGCATGAATAGTAGCGATCTCGGCCCCCAGTATGGCAATAATAAAGCCCACGGGTTTTCTCTCCGCTGCGTCTCCTACTCCACATCTGCCCGTCGGTATCCGCTTTCGTATGTGTTGTCAGGCTACTACTACTGGCGCGATGGTACCCTGCTCTACCAGGACTCCGGCGGGTTCTGGTGGTCTACCGCAGCCTACAATGATAGTGAAGCGTACAACCTGAACATGTATAGTAGCAATCTCGGCCCCCAGGGTCACCATATTAAGGCCCGCGGCCTTGCTCTCCGCTGCGTCTCCCGCTCCATGCTATGCCCGTCGGTATCCGCTTTCGTATGTATATTCTGGGTATTACTTTTGGACTGGTGCGGTTTTATATGATCAGGGAACTCACGGTTATTGGTGGTCCAATACCGCTATTGACAATAGTAAAGCATATCAATTAAATGTGGCTACTGGCGGGCTAAATGCTCAATACAATCTAGACAAGACCCGTGGCTTTACTCTCCGCCGTATTTGCGGTAAAACCAAAAAACCACCCCGTCTCTCTAAGGTGGATTTTTGAACAGATAAGCTCTCAACTTGTGTGTAAGCTGACTCGCAGTTAGCTTTTGTTCAATATGAACTATTTTTAAGTTTAGCATAAGGGACAAGGCCATGTCAAGCACTTTTTGCAAAAATACCAAAAATAATCAGCCCTCGTTCTTGAGGGCTGATCTTGTGTGAGGTGGGATTTACGCTGTTCCCATACCGGCAGATTAGATGTCTAAATCGTCCATATCGGCAAGCTCGGCGCGAGTTTTTTCGGCCAAGTCTGAAGCGGCGTCAGTCTCCATGGAATCGTCAGTGATAGGCTCAGTTTCTGGCTCAGCGGCAGGCTCCTCTTCTGGGGCGTCTACAACTTCTACGGTTTCCTCTTTGGCGGCAGGTGCGGCAGCTGGACGCTCTGCGCCGTCGTCAGTATTGACGATTTTGAGATTGTAGCGAGCGTCATTCTTGGTGCCAAGTGCACGGAGTAAGGTCCGGATAGACTGGGCAGTAGCACCACGACGGCCAATGACGCGCCCAACATCTTCTGGATCTACAGATAGAGAGAGCAGGACGCCTTTTTCGTCAATTTTGCGATCTACTTCGACTTTGTCTGGGTTATTTACTAGAGTTTTTACGATATATTCTACGAATTGCTGGTCAATGGTTGCCATATATTCTCCAGATTAATTGTTAATAACTTCATTTTAACACATTTTTTGAGAACTTGCCACAAAAAATACCGCCGGAGCGGTATTTTTGGGCCCTTTATCAGGGGCAAACCTTAAAATTTATTCTGCCTTTTCTTCGGCGGCTGGCTCTGCTGGAGCTTCAACAGGAGCCTCGGCAGCCTCGGCTGGGGCTTCGGCGGTTTCTGCTGGAGTATCAGCTGGGGTCTCAGCAGGGGCGGCAGCTTCTTCGGCTGGAGCAACCTCTTCCTTAGGCTGGTTCTTGCGGAGTTTGTCCGCGTGCTTAGCCTTGGCGTGCTTTTCTAGAGGATCTTTGACCCAAGCTGGAAGAACAATCTTGTTGGCCTTCAAAATGCGAATTACCCTAGTAGATGGCTGTGCGCCATTCTTCAGATAAAACTCAATTTTTTCTTTGTCCAAAGTGGTAACTTTGGTCTGGGGGTTGTAATGACCGACCTCGGCCACAACGCGCCCAGAAAGTGGGTGACGCTGCGCTTCTTGGACGATTATCCGATACACAGAGTAGTGTGTTCGGCCATTACGCTGCAAACGAATCGCTAGCATATGTCTCCTTAAATTATTAACTTGGTAAATTATAGCAAAATTTTGAGGAAAAGTAAAGCCCCACATTATGTGGGGCTTCTTTTGGCACGGAGCTTTTTGTCGAGCTCTATGCGTCTTTCCCAGAGTTCGTCTATGGAGTAAGGCTCCAGGATGGCTTGATACTTTTTGAGGCATTTTTTATACCAAGCACGCCTCCGGTCCGAATTAACTAAGTGGTTAACAAATAGCCTGCAGCCCTCTCTGTCGTACGAACCAAGGCCGAGGCCTCTGGAGAGGTTGTTTAGCTCATTAACCAGTCTCCAGCAAGCCTGCCTGCGATCCTGCTTGGCCGTCTGAAAGGCGGCTTCATTAGGAAAGTAGTCATACTTCACTTTCTGCGTTGGGTAGATTCCCTCTTCGACATTCTTGTCAAGGAGAATAATCCACGAGAAGCTGCCGGCTGCATCTACCAGTTCCAGGAAAACCTGGTAATATCGATAGATGAGGTCTTCGTAGGCTTTCACCTCTTCACCTTCACCATCAGATTTACCTTTGTCAGGTTTTGCTCCTTTTCTAATTTTGGAGCCGGCCTTAACTTTGGCAAGATCAACAATGGTGGCGGTTTTGCGATGTTCATCATCGTAGTCGCCATATACTTCCGGGAAATACCATTCCGCTACTCTTGACATCTTATCACCCCCTTCTTCTGTCAAGAAACTTAAGTTGCTTGGATGGAATATGTAGCACCACCCACAATATTCTTATTATATCACACTTTGCCTAAAAAGTCAATGCTAACAGGGAGAGAACACAGCTTTAGTTCTCAATATTTAGTGGGTTTTGAGCCTGAAATTCTTCTGGATGTTCCTTCTTGAATCTCTTGATAGCCTGAGTAGCAGCGGCGGCCTGGGCCTCTTGCTTAGAGTGGCCTTCGCCCTTACCTCGAAGCTCTGCTCCTACATAGACAGCTACAGAGAAAGTTTTGTCGTGATCTGGACCGTTTTCCCCTAGCATGCGGTAGTTTGGCGTAATGCCATCATGATGCTGGGCTAATTCCTGGAAGAAAGACTTGGGATCACGCCAAGAGCCTTCTTCTATCACCTGGTCAATCTTAACAATGATATGCTTGTAGATAAAATTTTTTGCGGCATCATAGCCCTGATCTAGAAAGATTGCACCAATCACCGCCTCAAAACAATCTGCCATAATCACAGAATGTGCACGGTCGGTCCCCATTTTCTCTCCGTTAGAAAGGCGGACCAGCGGGCCATAGCCTAATTTTTCCCCGGCATCACCGATGGACTCGGTGCGGACAAGGGCGGAACGCCAAGCAGTCATGATGCCTTCTGGCTGATGGTAGTTGCGATAGAGAAAATCAGAGGTGACAATCTCTAGAACGGCGTCACCCAAAAACTCTAAACGCTCGTTGTGCTCGGCGCCGGATTTTTTGTGCTCATTGACATAACTCCGGTGAGTAAGGGCGGTGATTAAGAGGTTAATGTCATTAAACTCAAATCCTAACTTTTCTTTGGCAAATTCTTGATATTTTTCTTTTACTTCTGCGTTCATATTTTCCTCTAGTTAAACTCGCCAGAGCGAATCTTCTTTTTGGCGATTAGCATTAGTTTTTCGATATCTTCGTATTCAATGGCATCTAGAGCGTCGGCAAAGCGGAACCATTTGATGCCATTCATCCATTTTTCCTTCTGTGGGCGCTCAGACTCATCTAGGGCGCGCATGAGGTAAATTTGGGTGGTCATTAGAACTAATTTGTCCTGGCGACGATATTTGAAATGGATTTTGCCCAGCCAGGTAAGCACCCTGATGTGATGAAGGCCAGATTCCTCACCAATCTCCCGGATGGCGGTTTGTTTGGCGGTTTCGCCGGGCTCGATGTGGCCTTTGGGGATAGTCCAACGGTTTTTGGAATCTTGGATAAGCAAAATTTCTATGTCTTTTTGGTCTTTACTCATGCGAAAGACGATGCCACCAGAGGTAGGCTCGCGCACAATCTCCTGGATAGTAGGTTTTTTTCTGAAAATTCGAGAAAATGCCGACTCCTTGTATTTTTTGGTAGGGAGCGCCTCTGGAATCTTGAGCGTGCCAGTAGCGGTCCGGTAAGTATAGCTTGGGCGTTTACCGACCTGCTGCTCTTTAGGTGAATAATTGTTTTTATTAGATGGCGCCGATGACTGTTTAGGCCTGGTGGTCTTGTTCGTCTTCTGATTTGGCTGCTTCTGCTTTGATGTCTTCTGCTGGTGCTGTGTCTTTTGAGGTTTCTTGGTCTGCAACATCTCCCTGGCCACTTGCTGCCGGCGACTTCTCTTTCTTTGATCTTGATTCTTCATGATTACTTTCCGATGCGGCTTCTGGATTTATCTGGCGAAAGGCAGTACCTAGAACGCCATTGATAAACCGAGAGGAATTGTCCGAGCCAAAAGCTTTAGCTAGCTCTACGGCTTCGTTAATAACAACTTTAGGTGGCACTTTATCACCACAATATTTGAGCTCATAGAGGCCGATGCGCAAAATGTTGCGATCGATAGCAGCAATAGAGCTGATTGGCCATTCTGGGGCCAATGGTTTTAGCTCATCATCTAGGGATTTGAATTTATCTACTACATTAGTGGTAAGGTCGTAAACAAATTCCGTATCCCCAAGTGCCTTTGCGTAAGGCTCAATATTTTTGGCGATAATAGTGTTGATATCGGCAGTGGCGTCGCCCGCCTTAGTACGGAACTCGTATTCGTACAAGCTCTGTAGTGATATAATTCTGCCTAGGTGCCGATTGCTTGCCATTATTTTTTGTCGCTTTTCTTAGTTTTTTGCTTAGCTTTGGTAGTTGTCTTGACTTTCTTGGTCTTAACCTTGACATTAGGGGTAGTTTTGTTGGTTTCAAAAGCCTTGACTGGCGATTTCTTGTTAACGCTACGAGCAAGCTTTAAACGCAAGTGGCTGCGTCTAAGACCAGTCTTGCGTGCGCTACTCTGTTTTTTAGGTTCAGGCATTTTATGCTCCGTTTAATGATATAAATTTAATTAATTTTATCATAGTTTTTAGGAGATTTCAATGGGGAAATTGCAATGCTTTATTTAGCAGCAACGATATTTAGCAATTTGGCTTTTTTGACAAAAATAATCTTTTTGATGCCGTTTTTGGTAAATTTTTGGACATTTGGCTCACCCTTGGCTAATTCTTCTAATTTGGCCTGGTCTTCGAGTGCTTCCACAGGGACAGAAAGTTTGGCGCGGAGCTTACCATTGACCTGGACAATCAACTCTATAGTGTCTTTTTTGAGATATTTTTCGTCCCAGGTTGGCCAGATGTCATCAGACTCTAGCTTTTCTAGCATCTCTGAAGCAAGGTGAGGGGCAAAAGGCTTCAAAAGTTTGGCCAGAGTGATGAGATCCTCAGTCTTAGCACCAATTTTGTAAAGCTCGTTGACATACTCCATCAGAGAGGCAACTGCGGTATTAAAGCTGTGGCGATGGATATCTTCGGTGACTTTCTTGATGGTTTTGTGACGGATGGCTAGCGTAGGAATCGACTCAGCCTGTTTCTTCGACCCCGTTCCTGCCGACCCACCAAAGCAGAGCGTCCAGCAGCGATTAAGGAAGCGATAGACACCACCAACAGATTTAGGATCCCAGGCAGCATCAAGGTCGTATGGCCCAATAAACATCTCGTAGGTGCGTAAGGTATCAGCGCCATAGCCCTCATCGATAATATCAAGCGGATCGATAACATTACCCTTGCTCTTGCTCATCTTTTTGCCATCTGGGGCGTTGATATAGCCATTATAGAGCAGAGTCTTGATTGGCTCGCGGAAAGGCAAGTACCCCTGATCGGCAAAGAATTTACACCAGAAACGGATATAGAGCAAGTGCGCCACGGCGTGGTCGGCGCCCACATAGACATCGGTAGGAGCCCAGTATTTGATGGCATCCTCTGACCAAGCGTGCTGATTGTCATGAGGAGAAGCATAGCGCCAAAGATACCAAGATGAACAGGCATAGCCATCTAGAGTATCCGTCTCTCTAGTCATGGTTTCTGTGTGAGTTTTGCCGGTTTTTTCGTCTTTGACCTCTATATCAACTTTGAGCCAATCTTTGGCCTTGGCTAACGCAGAACGGCCAGAATTATCTGGTTTGTAATCTTCTACCTCTGGAATCAGCACTGGTAGCTGATCTTCTGGGATAGGATATTCATTGCCATCTTTGTCGTAGGCAATAGGGATAGGACAGCCCCAATAGCGCTGCCTAGAGATAAGCCAGTCACGCATTTTGTAGGTAACTTTCTGCTTGCCCACACCTTGCTCCTCTAGCCAAGCAGTAACTACTTCCCTGGCGTCAGAGGTATCAGTGTCGTCAAAATGGCCAGAATTTACCAGTTTTCCTTCTCCGTGGTAACACTGCTCGCCATCTGTAGAGTTGTCCGGCTTCTCTATTACCTGTTTGACTGGGAGGTCAAATTTAGAGGCAAATTCAAAATCGCGTTCATCGTGCGCTGGCACAGCCATAATAGCACCTTCGCCATAGCCCATCAGGACATAATCAGACACCCAGATAGGGATTTTTTCTCCGGTGGCTGGATTGATAGCATAGCTCCCCGTGAAAACGCCAGTTTTTTCTTTGTTTTCTTGGCGTTCAATCTCAGATTTTTTGAGAGCATCGGTGCGGTAAGCATCAACTTTTTCCCTGGTTTCATCAGTTACAAGCTTGGAAACTGCGGGATGTTCTGGTGCCAAAACTAAGAAGGTAGCGCCAAAAATGGTATCTGGACGGGTGGTAAAGACCTTAATTTTAAAGTCTCCAGCTGATTCCTCACCCTCACTTATTATTTCAAACTCAATTTCTGCGCCATCAGAGCGGCCAATCCAGTTTCTCTGCATGGTTTTGATCTTGTCTGGC
The DNA here is from genome assembly GCA_017404515.1 of Candidatus Saccharimonadota bacterium. Taxonomy (GTDB): domain Bacteria; phylum Patescibacteriota; class Saccharimonadia; order Saccharimonadales; family Saccharimonadaceae; genus Nanosyncoccus. The sequence goes on from JAFRCG010000015.1 coordinate 25,982, forward strand.
CAGTCTAGCTGGTCTATATCAGAGAGGAGCTCATCAGCGTAATCAGTAATCTTGAAAAACCACTGTTTCATCTTCTTTTTCTCTACTTCTGAGCCACAGCGCCAACAATGACCGTTTTCTACCTGTTCATTGGCCAAAACTGTCTGGTCTACAGGGCACCACCACTGGTAACTCTCTTTGCGATAGGCCAAGCCCTTCTTATAGAGTTGCAGGAAGCACCACTGGGTCCAGCGGTAATACTCTGGATCGGAGGTATTGATTTCCCTAGACCAATCGATAGCAAACCCTAAGCGCTTTAACTGTTTTCTAAAGTTTTTGATATTAGTAGCAGTGGCTTCTTGAGGAGAAATACCGGTCTTGATAGCGTAATTTTCTGCAGGAAGGCCAAAAGTGTCATAGCCAAAGGGACGCAAGACATTCATCTCTTGCTGTCTATAGAATCTAGCAAGGACATCTACGATGGTAAAATTGCGCACATGGCCAACATGAAGACCAGCGCCAGAAGGATATGGGAACATCTCAGCAAGAAACACCTTAGGGGTATTCTGATCTTTAGGTAGGTCTTTACCATCTGCGCCAGCGGAAAAAGGCTGCGTTTCTTCCCAGATTTTTTGCCATTTTTGTTCAATTTTTTGTGGATTATATCTGTCCATAGCTTTTTTACTCATTATCTCTGTTATTTTACCATATATTGTGGGAATAATCAAAATGTGCTATAAAATAGTTAACAGGGGGCGTTCTTTGACAGGGAGGTGAAAATATGGAATTTTTTGCAGAATTTTTCAAGTCGTTTTATATAGAGTCACGCAGAAATTTTATTGACGAGCTGCACGAGGAAGATATGTATGAAAACATTCGCCTTGCGGCGTTTCATAATGCCTGCGCAGAGTCAGACGGAGTGGTTTTTACCTATGACGAGATGGAAGAAAACCGCATCAGGGCTAACAAAAACATGGAAATCTGCCGCAAAAATATCTATCTTTGGATTGACATTGGCGCCAAGATTTCCATGATCTATCTGGTGCTTTTCATCTTGGCTCATCCAGTTTTAGTGGTGGGGGTCTGTCTTTCTCTGATATTCAAAAATCTCTTGATTCTGGTGGGTTCTGGCGTTGCAATTACAGCAATTTTTATAACAGAACTCATTATGCGGGTAATCACACTGAGGCAAATTAGTTCATCATATTACGATTATGGCTATGCCGAAGCCGTAGCACAGTTCTCTGATTCCAGAAACAACAGCATAGTAATCACACCCCCTACTAGAGCCCTGATATAGGGCTCTTTTTCTAGAACGCTGTCTTGAGAGCATAGAGAGCAATTCCGGCAGCTACAGAGACATTGAAAGATTCTTTTTTGCCAACCATTGGAATTTCGATAAAGATATCAACATCGTCGTAGAGCTCCCTGTCGATGCCCTGGACTTCCTCACCTAGGATTAGTACCGCTTTTTCTCGCAAACGAGAAATCAGCGTACCAGAGCCCAAAGTGTATTTTCTGCCGTCATCAATCCGATTTTCTAGACCGATAATTTGGTAGCCGTCTTCTTTGTAGCGCTTCAAAAGCTTCCTTAGATCGTCAGTCCAGCGGATAGGGACCAGTTTTTCTGCGCCAAGGGCGGTTTTGGCAATTTGGCGCTCGATTTTGCCAGCTAGATGTGGCAAGAGATTAGGATTTAAAGGACTGGGCGTATACCCAGAGCAAATCACTTCTTCTATTCCTAGCCCCTCCGCTGTACGCAAGATTGCTCCTACGTTATAAGTTGACCTGATGTTGTGAAGACAAAGTATAATCTCCATGAAGGCTCCTTTTTGCCATTATATCATAAAATAATGGCATGTCTACTCATACCTACTCTTAGGTGACGCTCACGAGGGGCGCTATGCGATTTTGACGCAATCTGCGCCCAAGAGGTCAGAAAGAGGGTCAGTTAGATCCTTGCTGGCGTCCACCCTAAATGGCATCCGCATCGGGCGCTTGCCGGTTTTGTCTTCCAAAACTAGGATGATCTCTTGCATTCCCGGGTGAAGGTCACAGAGGTGCTTAATCTGTGTGAGCACATCAGTATCATCTGGGTTTTTGATAAGACAAAACAGGCGTTGGTGCGCAGGGTTCACCGGTGGCTGTACAGGGGTGGCGGGTGGCTCTGACGGCTTATTTGCTGGTTCCTTGGCCTTTCCTACGCGCTCAGCATAGACTTTGTTGTAAGACTTTTTCCGAGGTACTGAAGCAGGCGCAGCGAGTTTAACACCGGTAGGACGGTATTTTTCTAATTCTTCATCCGAGACAACTTCTATTGTATCAGCAGAAACGCTGATGTCTGGGGTAGGATTGCCATTTCTGTCAGTAGCATTAACTCTACCAGAGATTTTGACCACATTGTCTTGGACTAATTTTGCACCAAATTCGGCATAGACTTTTGGAAAAACTACCACATTCTGGCTATCGGTCTTGTTCTCTATCTTGATAAAGGCCATTTTTTCACCCTTGGACTTGGTGATAGTAGTGCGAACATCAGTGATAATGCCGCCAATTATCACTGCTTTATTGTCGTTTTCGGCGGTAATCAGAGAGTATGGGTGTGTTTGTTCCTCAAAATAGATGTCGTACTTGTCCAGAGGATGCGCAGAGAGGTAAAGTCCTAAAAGCTCTTTTTCCCAGAGGAGTTGCTCTTTTTCTGGGGCTTTAACAGGGGCCGGTTTTAGCTCTGGCTCTGGAATAGCACCAGCAAGACCAAAAGCGTCAAAAAGACTGGTTTGACCAGAGGCGGTGTCTTTTTGACATCTGGCGCCATAGGCCTGAATAGCTTCTAGGTTAAATAAGAGGTCGGAGCGGTCTCCAAAACGGTCAAAAGCGCCAGTTTTGATGGCAGCTTCCCAAGAACGCTTGTTGAATTTGGACGAATTGACGCGCTTAGCAAAGTCACAAACAGAGGTGAATGGGCCGTTTTTGTCTCTTTCAGGGATAACGACTTCTTCTACCAAAGCTTTTCCCATGCTCTTGATACCAGAGAGGCCAAAACGAATGGTTTTTTGACCTTTGACAATCGCAAAATCTCCATAAGATTCGTTAATATCTGGTCCTAGGACTTTGAGCCCCATGTGCTTACATTCGGTCATCTCTATGGTGAGGCGATCTGTCCAGCGCATATCAGAGGTCATCAGCGCCGCCATAAAGGCATCTGGATAATGCGCCTTGAGATAAGCGGTCCAGTATGCAATCAGGGCATAACAAGCGGCGTGAGACTTGTTGAAACAATAGTTAGCAAAATCTAGTAACTGATTCCAAAATGTTTCGGCGATTTCCTCTGTAGCGCCACCAACTTCTACGGCACCCTTGATAAACTTAGGCTTTAACTCCTCCATTAATTTGACTTTTTTCTTGCCTACGGCTTTTCTCAGGGTATCAGACTCGCCACCGGTAAAACCACACCATTCCCTGGAAATCTGCATGAACTGCTCCTGGTAGATAAGGATGCCATAGGTATTTTTGAGCGCTGGCTCCAGGCCAGGATGGAGATAGGTAATAGGCTCTTTGCCGTGTTTTCTGCGAATAAAACTATCAATAAACTGCATTGGGCCCGGACGATAGAGCGCTACCATAGCGATAATATCCTCAAAAGTGGAAGCTTTGAGGTCTTTCAGATAGCGCTTCATGCCGTCAGACTCCAGCTGGAAAACACCGGTGGTCTCAGCGCGCTGCAGCAAGGCGTAAGTTTGCTCGTCATCCAGAGGTAGAGAGTACATGTCTACGTCTTTGCCGTAGACTTTTCTAATCATGCGCAAGGCATTGTTGATAACAGAGAGGTTAGAGAGCCCCAAAAAGTCCATTTTGAGCAAGCCTAGCTCCTCTACTTGAGTCATTGGGAACTGAGCGGCCAAGACTTCCTCATTGTCAGCGCCACGCTTTTTGGCAACTTCTAGAGGGAGAAATTTGACTAAATCGTCTGGCGCAATAATCACACCACAGGCGTGGACGCCGTGAGAGCGAATTGTACCTTCTAGCCGAGAGGCAAAATCTATCACATTTTTGGCGGTAGGATTGGTTTCGTACTCATGTTTTAGGTCTGGGACATCTTTGATGGCGTCTTTTAGATGTACATGGTGGCCCATCACTGGATCTGGTACTAATTTGGCGATGCGGTCTGATTCTGCGTATGGCACCTCTAGTACGCGCGCCACATCTCTAACGGCGTTTTTGGCCATCATCTTGCCAAAAGTGACGATATTAGACACCCGACCACGACCATATTTTTCGGTACAATACTTGATAACTTCATCTCGGCGGGTATCTTGAATGTCAGTATCAATATCTGGCATGGAGACACGATCTGGATTTAGGAAGCGCTCAAAGAGTAGGTCGTATTTGAGCGGGTCTAGCTCTGTAATCCTCAGCGCGTAGGCTAGGATAGAACCTGCCGCTGAGCCACGGCCTGGACCGTAGACAATACGCTGGCGCTTACCCCAGTTAATGAAATCCTGCACAATCAGAAAATAACCATTATACCCCATGTGATCAACCACGGAAAGCTCATAATCTATGCGTTCCAAAACATCTTTGCGATCAACCTTTTCCAGAATATTGCGACATTCTTTGACAGAGAGATTTTCTGTTTCTTTCTCTGTTTTGCCGCCATATCTAAATACTAGACCACGAAACACCAATTTATCAAGATAGGACTTTTCGTCATCACCTTTAGGAATTCCTGGGAATTTTGGAATCAGAATCTGGCCAAGGTTGAGATCTACATCGCAGCGCTCAGCAATGCGCTTGGTGTTTCTGATGGCTTCTGGAAAATCTTTGCCCCAACGATTAATAATGTCTTGAGGTGGAATAACATGTAGCTCAAAATCGCTAAGTGACATACGATTTTTGTCAGACAAGTTGGCGGCCGTACCAATACAGAGCAAAATTTCGTGGGCATCTTGGTCTTCGTGCTTGAGATAGTGTCCATCACAGGTGATCACCAGAGGTAGGCCAGTTTCTTTGGCTATTTTTTGCAAACCTTGATTGATACGATTTTGGTCTTCCCAATGAGTTGGACTATCTGGATGACCGTGGTCCTGCATTTCTAGATAAAAACGATCTTTAAAGACTTTGGAATACCAATCTACTAGTTTCTTGGCACCGGCGTAATCATTTTCTTTGAGTTTAACGGAAATCTCCGATGAAGCGCAACCAGATAGACAGATAATACCCTCGTTGTATTGTTCCATCAAATCATGATCGATGCGGGGCTTGTAATAAGTACCATTAATTTCTGCTTCAGTCATCATGCGACAGAGGTTTTCAAAGCCCTTCTTGTTCATAGCAAGAAGTGTGATGTGGAAACGCTCTTTGTCACGCGCAGGATCTTTGTCGGTGTATTTTCTGGCAGCCACATAGGCTTCTAGCCCTAGAATTGGCTTGATATTGTTGTCTCTAGCAGTCTTGTAGAGCTCTACTAGGCCACTCATGGTGCCATGGTCGGTAACAGCTACCGATTCCATACCGGATTCCTTAACAAAATCTACTAGGTCTGGAATCTTGGTAAGACCATCAAGCAAAGAATAGTGGGTGTGGTTGTGCAAATGCACAAAATCAGCCGGCGTAAGTTTGTCGCCTTCTGATACCGGGCTTAGTTTAACCTCCTCTGACATGGTTCTATTATAGCAGAGACTTGAGGTCTTTTACAGAGTTTAAGACTATTTGCGTAATCTTTTGGCACCCTTTTCCAATTTTCTGGCGGTGCTGAGTTTGGCTTTTCTAATATTGCGGTTTGCAGTGCGACGAGCAGCATTAGCAGAAGTTTTAGCTTTTCTGCTGACAGTCTTGGCGCTTCTCTTAGCAGAAGCGGCTACGCGCTTTCCTTCTCTTTTAACATTCTTGGCAGCCTGACGACCTTGACGCTCTAGCTGCTTGCCCTTGGCCTTGGCAGTTTTGAGGGCTTTTTTGCCTTTTTTCTCTAAATCTTTTCTGGTTTCAGCGCCAGATTTAGGGGCAGTTAGAATTCCGGCAACTGCACCAGCTACGGCACCTAGAGCTGCTCCTAGCAAAAATCCACTACCTTTTGAACATTTTTTCTTTGCCATTTACCCACCTTTCCTTTCTTATTTATTGGTGTTTTTAGTTTTCTTAGCTTTATCGTTATTATAGCGGTCAACGAAGTTTTTGACAAGTCCGCCGACTGAGGTCATCCCCTTGATATTTTCAACTACATCGTCGGTTTTATCAGCAATATGCTGACCTTTTTCGACAATTTCTTGAGCACCATTAGCAATTTTGATTAGTTTTATCAATAAAATAATACCAATTACCAAGAAAATAAATAATGTAACAGATAGAATAACTACTAAAATCCAAGTTGCAAGTTCCATTTTACCTCCTATTTATTGATAAAATCCTCAATATCTTTGTAATAATCTTCGTAATCTTTGACATATTTGAGGTGAGACAAGAAGTAATTCTTAGGATCTCCGGTGGTCATCCAGGTGCCAGAAGTCTTTTTCACAAAAACTCTATCTGTAGGAATAAGTTTAGCAATCGCGTCAGCGGTCCAAAGTTCCCCATCTAGACCAGTGTTTTTAGGATCAAGATGCTGGAACACCTCTGGAGTAAGCAAATAGCGCCCATAAGAGGCCAAATCCGATGGCGCATCCTCTGGAGCTGGTTTTTCTACCAGGCCCACTAGTTTGTCTCCATCTAGGGAAATAGAAGCATACTTCTTGATTTCTTCGTGTTCCACCTCTTGGCCAGCAATAATTGCCGCGGCGTCTGGGTGCTCTTTCTGAGCATCAATCAAATCTTTGACAGCGCCAGCGCCAAAAACGACATCGTCAGAATAGGCCACAATAAACGCCTCGTCATCATCAATAAACTCCCTAGCAGAAGCCACCGGCGAGCCATTACCATACGGCAAACTCTGATCCTGCTCTATCACGGTAATCTTAGGAAAATCTAACACCTTCTTGACAGGCTCAAAACGGTCCATCTTGCCCTGAGAAGCCAACTGTTTTTCAATCTTTTCTACTGGATTATGGAAATAGTCATCGTAAATATGCTTGCCCTCTGGCGTAGCAACAATGATAATCTCCTTGATTCCAGCGTCTATACATTCTTCTACTACAAGCTGCATAATTGGACGATTTCCCAACGGCAACATAGCTTTAGGGATAGTCTTGGTAATAGGTAAATAACGACTAGCAAATCCAGCGTCAGTGATGATAGCCTTAGTAGGTGTTCTATAATTCATAAGTTCTCCTTGAGATTTTATTATAGCATAGCGAAATAGAAAATGTAAATGTTACTGATTAAAGCATAAAAGGGGGTCTGTATAAAACAGGCTACTAGAGTACGAAGCGGGTCCTGGCATGCACAGTGGTTTCTGACTGCTGACTTGGAAAAAGAAAATGCCATACGCTGGCAAGCGTCAGGAATATGCATTTTCTTTTTCCAAATCTAAATAATCAA
>JAFRCG010000016.1 GCA_017404515.1 Candidatus Saccharimonadota bacterium
CCCGTCGGTATCCGCTTTCGTATGTGTATTCAGGCTACTACTACTGGGGCAATGGTAACCTGAATGGCCAGGACTCCCTCGGGTACTGGTGGTCTACCGCAGCCTACAGTGATAGTCGCGCGTACAGCCTGGCCATGAGTAGTAGCCATCTCGACCCCCAGGATAACAGTAGTGAGGCCCTCGGGTTTGCTCTCCGCTGCATCTCCTATTCCACACTATGCCCGTCGGTATCCGCTTTCGTATGTATTGTCTGGGTTTTATGGTTGGTACAATAGCAATCTGCTTTTTCAGGGAGAAGCAGGGTATTGGTGGTCTGCTACAGCTTATAGTACCGACAATGCTAATAGCTTGACTATGAACAGTAGCAATCTTACTCCCTTTCAGGACTATCGTAGTAAACCCGCCGGCTTTCCTCTCCACTAAATCTCCTTTCACTCCACCTTTTCCCGTCGGTATCCGCTTTCGTATGTATTATCGGGTGCCTATGGCTGGAATAATGGCAATCTGTTCAGCCAGGGTTCCGGCGGGGGTTGGTGGTCCACCACGGCTTACAGTAGTAATGCGTACGACTTGGGCATAGACAGTAGCGGTATCTATCCCCAATATGACAGCTTTGGTAAGGTCAGCGGGTTTACTCTCCGCTTGTATATTGTGTATTTCGTTTATGTATGCTATATTGAGGTCATAGAAGTGAGCCCAGAATTCTCACTTCGTTGTGTGTGTTTAGCCTGTCACCTAGTGACGGGCTATTTTTAGAATGAACACTACAATGAGTAGTATTGCTAGTATAGGTATAGTAATTGTAATTTGTATATCCATACGCTTTCCCACCTTTCTTCTAAAAATCGCCACAATTGCTTCACCAAATGCCCGTCGGTATCCGCTTTCGTATGTGTATTCAGGCCGCTACGGCTGGGGCGGTGGTAACCTGATCAGCCAGGACTTCGACGGGGACTGGTGGTCTACCGCAGCCTACAGTGCTAGTAACGCGTACTACTTGGGCATGAATAGTAGCGTTCTCCTCCCCCAAAATAACTATAGTAAGGCCAACGGGTTTACTCTGCGCTAGTATAGCGGAGAGGGTTACCTTGGGTCATGTTGTCCCCATAGCCATCTGCAGGATAGACATTACCAGTAGTGATTAATAGTTCGTATCCGCCAGTGGCACTGGCAAATGTTGCGGGCGTCCACCAATATCCTCTCGATTCTTGGTTTGCCAAATTACTGCTATTCCAAGAATAGTTACCAGACATTACATACGAAAGCGGATACCGACGGGCACCGGTGGAATAGAAGGAGAAGGGGGGCCGATAAAACAGGGCTACTAGAGTTTGTAATGAGATTTAGACCAGATTTTGGATTTGTGATTTTTACAACTATCGTTGTAAAAATGAGCAAATCCAAAGTCCCAAACTCTAGTAGCCTGTTTTATATAGGCCCCCCGTACTCATGCCAGGACCCGCTTCGTGCTACGCTTCTTGGGCTTTATACAAGGATATATGTGCAGCAGCATATTTTTTGGTGGAGATTAGCTCTAAACCTGGAAATAGAGCAGCTATATCCACGGCAGCCGGATGAGACAAAGCGACGATTCCGTTTTTACTAAGGATTCTAGGGATGGCAGTTGCTACTGCTGGTGAGAATTCGGTGTCAAAATGATCATATGGTGGATCTAGTAAAATCAAATCAAATTTTGAGGAATTGGTTTCCAGGAAATTCTGAGTACTGGATTTTATAATTTTAGTATTTGGGAGAAGTCCCAGAGCGGAAACATTTTCCTTGATGGTGGTTATGGCGGTTTTATCTTTTTCGATAAAGGTGGCCGTACTGGCGCCACGAGAAAGTGCTTCTAGTCCTAGGGCGCCAGAGCCAGCATAGCAATCCAGAACGGAGATACCGTCCAAAGAGATTGTGGAAGAAAGAGAATTGAAAAGCGCAAGTTTTTCCCTATCTCCCATCGGGTGAGTGAGAGCGGTCTGTGGGGATTTGAGAATGCGACCACGGAAAATACCAGAGTTAATTCTCATTACTATTGCCTTTCTTCTTTATCTCTTTTTGGGCATAATCTGCAATTTCCGCCTTGGTTGGTAAGCTAGAAAGCCAGCCGATAGTTATCATTTTGACAATTTCTGGAAGCAAAATTTGTCGGGATTCTAGGGCTAATTCTGCGGTCCAACCCTTAGCACGGAAGCGGTCATACATCTTGAGACTATGAATTTTGTGCAAAGAGGCATAAAACTCTGATTTTAGGTCCAAATTATGATAATCATTGATATGCTCAAGCTCTGACTTGGATAGATGTGGTATCAAGCGGCGATTAGGGGTAGACTTGGCTACTAGAGCTTCGCCATATTCAAAAACGATATGTTTGCTCATGATGCCTTCTACGCCCCAGTAAATCCAGTTGTTACGAGCAGTCTCGGCAAAAGTTTTGCCGTGCATAATTCCCTTAACTGGTTGACCAAAGATTGTAACATATTCCTTGTCAGACATCAGCTCAGAAACTGCTTTTTGGTACGGATAATGATGAGCTGGGGTGAGACCATCGGTGATAGCATGGGCCAGCCAGGCTGCCTCAAAAGCGGTACGAGTTTTGTCTTGTTTTAAGAGGGCCGAATGGAGATTGTGTTGATGGTCCAAAATATCCTTGACCAAACGCCCGTCGTCGGCATCTGGCAAAATAAAGTGGGTTGGCTCGTCTACGCCTGGACTTTTGCGCTTCAGCCCATCTGGGCCGCGCGTCCCTTCAAAATAAATAATTTCCTTGGCAGATGGAAAAACAGTGCCTTTAGAGACAATCTTAGAAAACCAGGCATGTGCAGCACGATCTAATTTTTGGTGCGTGCCAACTAAACGCCCAGAGTGTTTTGAGTTTTTGAGTAAACCAACTGTTGAATACATAAGCAAAAACTAATTCAGAGTAGTTAGCTGTTGATAATGAGAAATCCCTGACATTAGCTCTTTATATTTTAGCATACTTTCTGGATGCTCGGTAAATTCTTTGGCCACCGCCTTGGCCTGACGAGAGGCAAGCGAAATCAGTGGCGTATCTGTAAGGGTGGCAATACGAAGATCTAGCGCGCCATGCTGCAGAGCCCCATAAATTTCTCCCGGGCCACGAATCTTGAGGTCTACCTCTGCCAAATGGAAGCCATCAGTACTTTTTTCCATCTCTATTAAGCGTTTGGTGGGCTGATCCTCGCTATTGGAGATTAGATAGCAATAGCTCTTAGCATTACCCCTGCCAACACGGCCTCTTAGCTGATGAAGTTGCGCTAGACCATAACTTTCGGCATCCATAATTACAATAACACTGGCATTGGGGACATTTACCCCTACTTCTACCACGGTAGTAGAGACTAAAATGTCGATTTTTCCGGCTGCAAAACGCTCCATAATCTCATCTTTTTCGGCAGGTTTCATGCGGCCATGCAAAAATTCTATCTTTTGCTGAGGGAAAATACCCTGGAGCTTCTTGGCCTGTTTTTTGACGCTGGTAGTTTCCATCATGGGATTATCTTCAATATTGTGGCAAATCCAATAGACCTGATGAGAGGCGGCGATTTCGGCAGAAATCTTGGGGTAGAGCCGTTCTTTTTGCTCTATAGACTTTAGAATTTTGGTTTCAATTGGCTGGCGTCCCTTTGGAAGCTCATTGATAATAGAGACATCCAGATCGCCAAAAACTGTCAGCTGGAGCGAGCGCGGAATAGGAGTGGCCGTCATAGAAAGCAGATGCGGAGCATAGGTAAACTCTGGGTTGGTTTTTTTGATATTTCTAGCGGTTTTTAGCAGTAATTTTTGACGCTGACCCACGCCAAAACGGTGCTGCTCATCAATAATACAGAGAGCGAGGGCATGAAAATCAGTATCGTCAGTAATAATCGCGTGCGTACCGATGATAATATCAATTTTTCCAGATTTTAGCTGTTTTTTGATGTTAGCCTTGTCTCTGGTAGAGCCAATCATCAGCGCCATTTTGACGCCTAGAGGCTCTAGCAGGGGCTTTAAGCCCTCATAGTGCTGAGTGGCCAAGATAGAGGTAGGCGCCAAAATAGCCACCTGAAACCCGCTGCAAACGGCCTGAAATGCGGCAATAGCGGCCACTACGGTCTTGCCAGAGCCCACATCACCCTGAAGCAGGCGATTCATAGGGGTAGGCTTTTCCATATCCTTCAAAATGTCCCAGGTAGCCTGGCGCTGGGCATTAGTAAGCTTAAAAGGGAGGCTACTAATCAGTTTTTTGGTATTTTCTGCTTTGAAAGGGAGAATTTCGGCTTTTAGCTTGCTATTTTCTTGCTTGGAGAGGTTGGCGGCTAGGAGTAGTTCAAAAAGCTCCTCGTATGACAAATAGCGCCGAGCAGCATCGATTTCGGCGGTGGTATCTGGAAAATGCGAGCTAAAAAGCGCATCCGCCCTAGCACCAGGATAGACAAAATCTGGCTTTTCCACGGTGAGGGAGTCATCTTCAAGCGTGCCGGGGAGAAGATCTGGAATCAAGGCAAAATCAGAACGCAGAGCCTCAAAAAATTGATTAAATTTAATAGATTTAACACTGCCACGCTGGCTATAGATCGGTTGAAAACTGTTTTTCTTGAGAGATTTGCGGCCTTTTTCATCGGTGGTAACCTCTACATCGGTAGCTAGAGTAGCAGAAGGTGAGGTGAGCTGATAGCGCCCATTCTTAAAATCATAACTACCATTAAAATAATAGTCGCGCTTCTCGTCAAATTGCTTAGCGCGGTAAGGCTGATTAAACCAAATTACCCGGATAGAACCGGTGTCATCGGTGATGGTGCCGGTGGTGATATAAAGCCCACGACGATGGGTGCGCTGAGTTTTGAGATCAGAGATGCGCCCACGCACCGAGATTTTGCCGGGTTTTAGGTCCTTGATTTTGACAGAATTCTGGAAATTTTCATAAGTGCGAGGCAAAAAATACAAGAGATCTCTAACGGTAAAAATGCCGGCTTTTTTCAAGGTCTCGGCAGTTTTTTCACCGATACCATTGATTGATGTTACCTCCGCAGACAAATCCATGAACCTATTATATCACGCAGAAAACGCGCGAGAAACAGATACGCGGCATAGAAAAAGCCCAGCGGTAAACCGCCAGGCTTTGTTGATAGGTGGTAAGAAAATTAATATTCCGGGAAATGCCAGGTTCTGGCTTCTCCCGCACACAAATGTGCGTCCAAATTTTCGTTTGTGATGACTATCACTTTTGGATGCATTGCCTCGTCTTTTTCGGTCCCGACTTTTACATTATTAATGCTCTCTTCCAGAGAAGAATTGTAGGCGGGCCCAATGAGACTGGTTTGATATAGTTTAGTCACGACGATTGCAAAGGCAATCGTGGCTATAAGTAAAATTGATATAGCTGGGATGAGCCATCTACGGCTATCCCCATTGACTGTTTTTAGTAGTTCTTTTTCTCCCAACTTTGCCACCCCCATTTTTCATTTTTCACCTATCAACGGACATGGAATGAATAATTCCAATTTATCTATTATATCACACCTAATCTCAAAAGTCAATAAGAGCTTGTGCTTTTGCTACTGGTTTTTGCTATTGGCCTTACGCCATTCGGCAACTTTGCGATGATCGCCAGAAAGCAAGACCTCTGGCACTTTCAAATCGCGGAAGACTGCCGGCTTGGTGTATTGGGGGTGCTCGATATTGTTGCCATCAGAGAAGCTCTCCATGCTGGCAGAGGTCTCGCCACCCAAAACGCCTGGCAAGAGGCGCACAATAGAATCAATAATAATTAGTGCTGGCAATTCCCCACCGGTCAAAATATAGGGGCCGAGGCAAATTTTGTAATCCACTAGCGGCAAGATACGCGCATCGTAGCCTTCGTAATGAGGGCAGATAATCAGATAATGCTGTGAAGATCCGGTGTGGGTACTAGGCTCAGATTCCTTAGTGATGCTTTTTTCTAAGCTATCAACGGTGTATTCCGAGCGCGGAATGCCGGCAAATTGACGAGCTAGTTCTTCTGTCCAAAGCATACCATCAGCGGTAGGAAGAATCACTTTAGGGGTAGGCTCGCCAGCAGATTTTGCCTTTTCCATAACAGACTCTACCGCGGCGTAGATTGGCTCTGGGCGAAGCACCATGCCATCACCACCGCCGTATGGCGTGTCGTCAACAGATTTGTGTGGGCCAAGGCCAAAATCACGCAGATTCACAAAATCAACCGCCAAGATGCCCTTTTCCTTGGCTTTCCACATCATGGAGCTTTCTAGATATGGGCGGATGGCATCCTCAAATAGCGTAATAATCGTAAATTTGACTTTTGACATATTGATGTTATTTTAGCATATTTCGCTTGAAAAAACTAGAGGTTTTATGGGTGTGGAAAAATTTACTATTTGGCTAAAAATTAATTTTACACTTGACAAATTAGCATAAACGACTTAGAATAAGCTTAAGCTGATACGCTTCACAGGGGTTCCACTGAGAAATTAGTGGAGTGTGGAGACTACATTAAAACAAAAACAGCGGATTAAAACAAAACAATGTGCCCCAGGGTGGGCGCGGATCAGCGGGTGAGCCTTTTTAGGGCTCACCCTTTTTTGGATAGTTTTGGGGTTTTGACCACTTTTTGAAACACAAGAAAAGGGCCGCGAAGTTGCGGCCCCGTAGTTGGGGGTGGGTTAATTAATGTCATAAAAATATGCGTTTTCTTCTGGTACATAAAACACCATTTGAATGGCGTGTGTTACTTCTGCACCAGAAAACCGGCGGATTACTTCTGTACTGTAGATATCGACATGGTACGGCGCCACGTTGATATCTTGTCTGGGATCAATCGGGATAAACCTACTACTGACCGGTGCGGTCAGACCGATAATTTTTCCGGTATTATCAAAGCAGCAAAACTTGTACTGGTCTAGCTCCCTGTCATATTTCAGGTAATACGGCTGGTATTTTCCTTCCTCAATATATTGAGAAAGGATAAATGATTCTTGCTCGGACTCACCGGGGACCGGCTTGTCTATTGTGTTAAGAATTGCGAATAGTAGAAGAGCGCATAAAGCCATTACTTGCGATATTTCTAACGATGTGTTTCTTTTCTTTTCTCTATCAAAGTATTTTAGAATAAAGCAAATAAATATGGTGGTCGCCGCTGCTACAATAGTTACAAATATCAAATTATACAGAAAAGCAAACATGAAGCTAACCATACCCTACCTCCTTTTAAAATACACCCCCATTGATGATTCCATTATAGCATACTTTGGTCAATAAGTCAATGCTTATCAGGGATAGTAATCAGGGGTAGAGGTGACTTACCAGTCTTCTACTAGAGTAAATTCTTTGCCAGCGATAGAAATGATACTGTCGTCTACAGCGCCTCTTTTAGTGAGCTCGGCGCGAATACCAAGCTTCTTCATGATGTCGCGCAAGCGGTTGACAGAGGCGTAGTTTGACAAATCGGTGCGGCGAGCAAATTTTTCGATCTTTTCACCGGTGACAATGAATTTTCCATCAATTTCGGTGACTTCCCAGGCATCTTTTAGGGCTTTGTCGGACAGCGAAATGACTGGAATGTCGGCGGAGTTGTCAGTGTCAAGTTTCTGCTCTGAAACAGAGGCTGGCGCCGCTTGACGACTTAATTTTACTACCTGGTTAAGGGCACGGAGGAGCTCGTCTAGCCCCTGGTGAGCGGCGGAAGAAATAGCATAAATTTGAGCGTCAGGGTTGACTTTGAGGATAGAAGTCATTTGCATATCGATAATTTCCTGATCCAAGCCTTCGCACTTGGTGAGCGCAACAATCTCGGGGCGGTCTTTTAGGTCAGAGTATTTGGCGAGCTCGTTTCTGATAACTTGATAAGATTTGCCGGCATCGTCAGAATAGGCGTCAACAAGATGTAAAAGCACGGCAGTGCGATCTACATGACGCAGGAAGGCGTGACCTAGGCCTTTACCCTCGGCGGCATCTTCAATTAGGCCTGGAATATCGGCAATCAGTAAATCCTGACCATCAATGGTAGCAACGCCAAGATTAGGGGTAATAGTAGTGAAAGGGTAATCGGCAATTTCTGGCTCGGCGTTAGATACAACGGAGAGGAATGTAGATTTGCCGGCGTTTGGAAGGCCAACTAGGCCAACATCAGCCAAGAGTTTTAGCTCTAACTCGGCAATAAATTCTTCGCCAGGCTCGCCGACCTCGGCAATACGCGGAGTTTGACGCACGGAGCTCTTGAAATGGGCATTACCAAAGCCGCCATCGCCACCCTTAGCGATAACCGCTTCCTGTCCGTCGTGAGATAAGTCAGCGAGGAGGACCTTGTTGGTCTCAGCGAGGGATCTTCGCGACCGACGGGGAGCGACGATAGGGAGGTCGCCCGTAACGACGGGCCGACCGACCGGTGCCCGAGCGAGACCAACAAGGTCCTCCTCGCCTTCAGCTTCCTCAGTACGATAGATTACGGTGCCGATGGGGACTTCTACAATCAAATCTTTGCCGGAGCGGCCAGCACTACGCTGCCCAGCGCCATTCTTGCCGTCTTCGGCCCGCAAGATTGGGTTGTAGCGGAAATCTAGCAGAGTATTAGTGTCTTTGTCGGCACGAAAAATAATTGATCCGCCACGGCCACCGTCACCACCATCTGGGCCGCCCTTGGGAATATAGATCTCATGGCGGAAAGAAACGGCACCATTGCCACCTTTTCCAGCATGAAGTTCAACTTTGGCAGTATCAACAAACATGGCTTAATTATAACATATTTTCAGAGAAAACAAAAGTAGATATGTTTAGTGAATATAGTAGTAATTATGAACCTGGGAAGCTGGAATGCGGGCCTCGGTAACTACATAGGCACCAGCGTAGTTCATCTCGCGAACAGTGATAGAGCCGTCGCCATTGACTGCGGTAACAACGCCAACATGGCCATAGTAGCCAGAGCTGGTCTGAAAGACAGCGTGTACCGAAGGATTGCGGTCCACTCTAAATCTACTGGCTAGCACGCTAGCCCAAGCATTAGCGTTACCAAAGAACTTACCTAGCGGCGTACCGCCAACATGCTGACGATAATACCAGGCGTACCAGGTACATTGGCCAGGCATCATTGGATTGCCATCACCTAGCATAGATCGAGCATAGGTCCAGCGATCAACGACTTGGACATTTTCACGCCCACTACCAGAGTAAGTGTAGTAGCTATAGCTGTAGTTAGAATAGCTAGAGCTGGTAGCTGGGGCAACATATTCTGGGCGCTCAGTTTCTGGTAGGCTGCCAGATGGCAGAATAATAGCCATACCGGCAGACAGATTGCGTCCGACTTCCAAATCGTTTAGTGAAATAATTTGATCAATATTGGAATTATATTTGCTAGCAAGAGATTCTACAGTGTCGCCATCTTTGACGGTGTAAACGATACCTGGGACAGATGGAATGAGCAACTGCCGCCCTTCGGAAATGGTGGTATTGCTAAGATTATTAGACCAACGAATTTGATCGGTGGTAATGCCGTATTTGGCAGCAATGGATTCCATGGTGTCTCCCGGCTGGACGGTATATGAAACCACGCCACGAGATAGGTTACCAACATCGACAATAATTGGCTTGGAAAGCTTGCCAGAAGTATCTAGTACCTGGCTGTTTTGCTGCAGAACAGAGACGGAAACATAGTTGTTAGCAACATCATTAGAGGAAAAAAGCTCCATAGAATTAGCAAGCTCCGCCACGACATAGAATTCGGAAACCTGGTCAGCAGAAACGCTGTAATTATTAGAGGCAATAGCTTGCAAGCTCATACTGCCATCTGAATCTAGCGACTTGTCTCTGGAACCAAAAAAGGCCAGCGCAAAAACTAGCGCTAAGCCCAGAAAATAGACCCAGTTTTTACGGAAAAAATTACTTTTTTTCGATTTTTTGGCTGTCATAATTGGACATTACATAGATTCCGACAGTGGTCAATAATATTCTGGTTATGTTCGGAATCCGTGTAACTATAATACATCACACCATCGTCTCCTGTCAAGAAATAAAGGTAAGAGGTTTCGGCAGGACTGGCAACCGCTAGAAGTGCATTGATACCAGGATTACAGATAGGTCCAGGAGGGATACCTTGATTTTTGCGAGTATTATAAGCAGAATCAATCTCTAGAATGTCGGCGTTATTAGTGTAAGTCTGGCGGTCAGGGTCAACAAGGTCCGCCGCAAAAGTAGCGGTGACATCTGAGCCTAGAACCATACCCTGGGAAAGGCGAGAATAAAACACTTGGGCAACACCGCGTTGGTTTTCGTAAGTGTTGGCCTCTTTTTGGACGATGGAAGCCAAGGTGATTCCCTGGTGTAAAGATAGCCCACGGGCGGAATATTTGTTGATAAGGTCGTTTTCGGAAACCACATTCCACATAGCATCTAGGGCAGTTTTGATGATTTTTTCGACGGAATCAGACTTGTAAAATTCGTAGGTATCGCCAAAAAGATAGCCTTCTAGAGCGTTAGCGCCATCAGTGGTAGTGCTAGGAGCGCCCTGGAGTACTGGGCTGTCGTATTTTTCTGCAAAAGCAGCATCTATCTCTGCGCTACTATAACCAATTTCTAAGAGGTCTTTTTTGATGTCAGCGATGGTAGAGCCAGGGATAATAGTAAAAGAAAAGACATTGGAATCTTTGACGCCGGCTACTAGGCGCTTGCCGATTTCTTCAACACTCATAGTACGCCTAAACTGATAATTGCCGACTTTGATTTGATCGGCATATTTTTGGGCGCGCATATAGATCTGAAAAGCCAAGGAATTTTTGATAATGCCGGCAGCTTCTAAATTGTCGCCGATAGATTGGAGAGATTCGCCCTCGCTCACAGCAAAATCGATATAATCGCAACGGTTGTCGGTTGCTGAGTCATCACATTCAACCTGATAAACTGGCCCTAGAGAAGAATTGTACCAGCCTAATGCTATGCCAAAACCTGCCCCACCTACCAATAAAATGATGAGCAATATAATAACAAACTTTTTCAATACGGACCCCCCTTTCTCTTTGGCGGCAGGCGCCACATCAAAATTATTCATATCGGCAAAATCTGATTGGGATTTTTTGCTGTCTTTTGCTGGCATAGATAGATTTTCTATGCAATCTTGCAAAATGATGGCAGCGGCCTCGGAATCAATTTCTTCTTTAGCGTAAGTTTTCTTGCGCGATTTGAGGCGTTTTTCTGCCTCTACAGAGGTAAGAGATTCGTCTTGGAAGCGGATTTTGGCGCCCGGGATGACTTCTTGCAAAGTTTTGGCAAACTCTCTGGCATAGGCAGATTGGGCGGTTTCTTTGCCACTATTATTGCGGGGCAGGCCAACAACAAACCAGTTGGTATTATTGGTTTTGGCTAGACGAGAGATTTCGGCAAATTCGGTGCCGTTTTTGACATTGATAGTGGTAGTAGGCACAGCAATGCGCACGCTTGAATCAGCGATGGCTACACCAATACGCTTTGTTCCAACATCTAGACCAATTAATTTCACTTTATTCCTCCACTTTTAGTTCGATGGTAATTTTGTTTGGATCATTTGGAACGCTCTTGACCCAGAAGAAGGAGGTCTTGACGCTAACTGAGCTGACGCCGTTGATTGATTTGAGCAAGGATTGGACTTCGCCAACCTTTTTGCCTTTGGATTTTTCCAAAACATCTTCTTCGGTGACCTTAGGGCCGCTCTTGGTGGAGCTTTTGAGCTTGGCAGTGATGGAGTTATTGGCGTTGGAGTAATTCTCAAAGAATGGCTTATCTACGGCGTAAATTTTCTGATCAGAGGCAAGTTTTTCCTCTGTCTTCTTTTTGATAAAATCTTCTACTTTGGTTTTATCTACGGCATACATGGTGTATTTGGTGGTGGCCTCAATCTTAGGGGTGACACCAGAGCCAACTTCTTCGCCTACGGCAGGGGTAGATTTTGGATCGCCGGTATCAACTTTGAGGCTGGCTTCAATGACTAACATATCATCACCAAATTTTTCGATTAATTCGTCTTTGCCGTCTTCTTTGCCTTGGTTAGTTAGCTTTTCCTTGGCTTTGTCAAAATCGGATTGAGAAACCACGGTGACAACCTTGGAAGTGCCGCCTATAAAAGCGGTACTAGTGACGCTAATATTAGCAATCGAGGAAGACCAGCCACTTTCGTAAGCTCCGATATTATATTTGTCGCCAGAATTAACAGCGGTGGCAGCAACTTCGGTGGAGATAGTACAGGTGCCATCTCTTAGCTGGGAGACCTTACAATCATCCTGATTATCAAGCTTGAATTCGACGCCACGATCTGTAGTGTATTGGTATTCTCCGCGGGCAAAGACTGAGCCGGCTGGAACAGAAATGGCTTTGTCGACATTTTCGGTGTTGAAATGAGCGGTAATTTCAAATGAACCTTTGGCCTTTTCGCCGCGGTCTTCCTGGCCAGTGGCAGTAAATTCTACGGAGCTAGATTTTTCTACAGACTGCTCCTCTAGCAAGAATACGCCTTCGTTAGGGTTTTCGGTGCCAGATTTAGTAACAAAAGAAACATTTTCGGCGAAATTATTAGAGGTAGTGCGAACAGACACAGCGATAGTGGCGGCTGGGGCAAAAACAAAAGCCCAGACCAATAGACCTACCAAAACTACAAAAGCGGCAGCGCCGATAATAATCCATTTGCGGTATTTTTCTAGAGCAGGAAGATTGCCTTTTTTGCCATCTTTGCCTTTTTTGTCTTTTTTGGACTTAGCGTCGCCTTTTTCGAGTTCATCTGAGGTAATATTCTGATCTACTGGTCTAGTCTCTGATTTTTCTGGCTTTTTACCGGACTTTCCAGCTTCTTCGGCGGCAAGGGCGGCTTCTTCGGCCTTGATTTCTTCGTCAAAATCATTTTCGTCAATTACCTGTTCGCCAAGCTCTTTTTCGGCCTCAATAATCTCGGAAGGCAACTTAGGACGAGATTGAAGATTTTTGGCAACTGGGATCTGGGCGGCAGCAGCAAGTTTAATTAAAGAAGAATCTGTTGTAACAATTACAACAACTTTGTCTGACTCCCTGGCGGCTTTGGCGACCAACTTAGTATTAACAGCACTTCTTAACACACCAATTTTCTTAGGTGGTACCAAGGCTACAAGTTTTAGCTTGGCGGCTTTAACCCGGGCAATAATATCTGTAATATCATCTTCCGGCTCAATGTAGACGACATCTTTGTTCATACATCAACTATAACACATTTTATGTTGCTTGTGTTAATTTTGTATAAAAATAGCTCGATTTTAGCATTAGCGTGATAAAATAAATATGATGGGCATTTTCAAGAAGAAAAAAACTGCTAGTTCTGATTCTGGTTTCTCGACCAATCAAGCATTACTAGCAGAAATGGTGCTAAACTCCATCAATGATGGAGTAGTTATTATTAATCAAAATGGCCTGATAAAACTGATAAATCCGGCAGCCGCGCGCATGACTGGCAACGCCTCAACCAAAGATTTGATTGGCGTGTCGTATCTGACGGTGTTGAAGCTAGAGAGCGCAGAAGGTATGCCGATTCCAGATAGCCAAAATCCGCTAGCACTAGCAGTGGCACATAATGAAAACTGGGATTCACGGGCTTACTGCCTGGTGACGGCTCAAAATCACAAAACTCCGGTGGCGATCAATTTGGTGCCTACTGGTGAACACGCAGCAGATAGAATTATTACTTTTAGAAATATTGCACAGGAGCTAGCCAAGGAGGGCGAGCAGACCGAATTTATCTCTACTGCTAGCCATGAAATGCGGACTCCGGTAGCCTCAATTGAGGGATATTTGGGTCTGGCGCTAAACCCTCAGACTGCCACTATTGATGATAGGGCTAGACAATATCTAAATGAGGCCCATAGTGCTTCTCAGCATCTAGGAAAACTTTTCCGCGACTTGCTAGATGTTACTAAATTAGATGACAAACGCGCCAAATTACACCTAGAGCCAGCCGATATGGTAGCAACTGTCAAAGCAATTGCTGATAAGCAATTTAACTCCCTAAACAACAAGCGTATAACTTACTCCTTTGGCACAGAAGGTGAAGATTCTGACGGAAAGTTGCAGATAGACCAAGCCGTGTATGCCATGGTGGATATGGATTTCTTGCAGGAAATTTTGAACAACTTAATTGAGAATGCAATTAAATACACTAATGATGGTGGTGCAGTGTGGGTAAATGTACGCGGTGATGGCGACGAAGTTTTGATAAATGTTACTGATACCGGCATGGGGATTTCTCCAGATAATCTCTCGCATATCTTCCAGAAGTTTTACCGAGTGGACAATTCACAGACCAGAACTATCGGTGGGACTGGCCTAGGACTCTACATCGTAAAAGAGCGGGTGGAGGCTATGAGTGGCAGAGTTTGGGCAGAAAGTGCGTTTGGTGAAGGTTCAACATTCTATGTGTCTTTGCCAAGGATATCTGAGGAAGAATATGAGCGCCAAAAGATGGTAATGCGAAATACTCAGATGATGTCACCACAAGGCCCAGCTCCGGACGGAATGGGCGGCGCAGCAGTAACTGCGGCGGCACCATTCCAGTTTGCAACAGGGTCAGCGCCATTTGCAAACCCAGTAGCGACAAATCCAACGGCTCCAGCATCAGTATCAGCACCAGCACCAGTTACCTCGCCAGTAGTACAGCCTGCGCCAACAGCCCAAACCAATCCGGCACAACCTGTGCCAGCAGCTCCGATTAGTTCAGTTGCCTCAGCTCCAGCTACCCCAGTAATAGCAAATGCGCAGCCTGCCACTCCGGCAGCGCCTACACCTCAGCCTACACCAGTAGCCGCACCTACACCAGTACATCAGGCCACTACCCCAACTTCTGCGCCGGCTGCAGACATCGCGGGAGATTTAGCCCCTGATAGATTAGCCGCTATCAAACGGCAGTTTGCGATCCAAGCGGCACAGGCCAAGGCAAACCGACCTAAATAGACTAGTCAAAATAGCACAAGTGATATAAAATAGACTTAAATAGGAGGAATCAATGACAAAAATAATGCTTGTAGAAGACGATAAGAGCCTGCGGGAGATTTACAGTATTCGCTTGGTGGCAGAAGGCTACGAAGTAGTTTCGGCTGGCGACGGAGAAGAGGCTTTAGCTACAGCAGTACAGCAGCAGCCAGATTTGATTTTGTCAGATGTAATGATGCCAAAAATCTCTGGTTTTGACATGCTAGATATCCTCCGTTCTACACCAGAAACCAAAGATATAAAGGTAATTATGATGACCGCACTAAGCTCAGAAGATCAGCGTCAGCGCGGAGAGAACTTGGGTGCAGACAAATATCTAGTAAAATCCCAAGTTGGAATTGAAGATGTGATCAATGCAGTACATGAAGTTCTAGCCGACAAAGCTCCTAGTACGGCCCCAACCACGGCTCAGCCAATGGGAGCACAGCCAGATGTAGCTACTGCTCCTGCTAGCGGCGCCGTGTCAGCTGCTCCAGCTGCGCCTGCCACCCCAGAGGCTCCAGCCGCACCGGCAGCCCCAGCCACACCAGAAGCTCCTGCAGCGCCAGAAGCCCCAGCGGCACCTGCTATGGGTGCAGTTCAGCCAGAGGCTACTGCTCCGGTGATGGGCGCACAGCCAGAGATCCCTGCTACTCCAGTAGCTCCGGCCGCTCCAGCAGCTCCAGCTACACCAGAAGCCGCCACTGCAGCGCCAGAGGCAAACGCCGCTCCAGCCGCACCACAGAATCAAACTGCCGAGGCAATGGAAGCTCTATTAAACAACACCCCAGATACGCCTAATGCAACTTGGCCAGGCGGTAATGCGTCTCAATAAATTTTTGGCAGAAAGATTAGGAATCTCTAGGCGCCAGGCTGATAATTTGATTGCGTCTGGAAAGATTTTGATAGAAGAAAACGGAAGTAAAAAAGCCGCCGTTATAGGCGAGCATCTTGACAACAATGCTAAAGTGTGGTATAATGATAAGATAGTACCTACCGAGGTAGGTTATACTTATCTGGCCGTCAACAAACCTGTTTCCTATGTCTGTTCCAAGAAGAAACAAGGTAAATCACCGACGATTTTTGAGATTTTGCCAGAAAAATATCAGAATCTAAAAACTGTAGGGCGGCTAGACAAAGATTCTTCTGGACTAATAATCTTGACTAATGACGGGGATTTTGCCTATCAGATGACGCATCCCAAATTTTTTAAGGAAAAAGAGTACAAGGTGAAGCTAGATCGCGCGTTGGAGCCCCTGCATCAGCAGATGATAGCAGATTTTGGAATTGATTTGCCAGATGGAAAGTCCAAACTTGGGCTGATATCCCTAGATAAAGACCGTAAAAACTGGCAAGTGATAATGTCGGAAGGCCGCAATCGCCAGATTAGGAGAACTTTTGCAGCGCTAGGATATACGGTTGTTGATCTACATCGCTATAGATTTGGAAAATATGAGCTGGGTAGCCTAAAGCCTGGAGAATTTGAAGAAGTTGAGAAAAAGTAAAAAGGCCGGAAAAAATCCGACCTTTTTAGATGGATGATGACGATGGTTTACCCGAAGAGTCTGTAGTAGCACTCTTCGTAGGCTGACTTTGTTTTTAGTAACAGTTCCCGTGGGATGACAATTTCTGTCTTCCCTGCAGCTTTTTCCGCCGCGATGAAGTTTCTAATAATCTGCTTATCCATCGAGGCCTGTTCTTTGCCAGAACTATAGTTCTTTGCATCCCAGAAGCGTGAAGAATCCGGGGTAAAAAGCTCGTCTGCCAGACAAGGCTGGCCAGTCTGATCGATACCAAATTCAAATTTGGTGTCGGCCAGAATGATGCCGTGTTGATAGGCATAACGCGAGCCATCATAAAATAGGCTAATTGAGGCATCGCGAATCGACCCCGCCAGTGACATTGCTGGAATTTTGGTGGCGTTGGCCTGATGAAGAATCTTAACCATGTAATCAAAGTCAATATTTTCATCATGCTGGCCTTCCGGAGCTTTGGTGGTGGGAGTAAACAGCGGATAAAGTAACTTCTCGCTGTTTGTTAGACCATCATCCACGGACTCGCCGCAGAACATACGCTCTCCTCTCTGGTAGGCTTTCCACATACTGCCGGTAATATATCCTCGCATGATTGCCTCGATAGGGAGCATCTTGAGCTTCTTCATGATGGTGGTGCGCCCCTTGAATTCTTCCTTCTGGAAAAACTGGGGCAGTTCATCGTCCGCCGCCGTTATAAAAGCCACGCTGTATCTCTGGCTGAAATGCTTAAACCACTTGGCCGACATCCGGGTCAAGATTTTACCCTTATCCGGAATTGCTACGCCAAGTTTCTGGTCAAACGCCGAAACGCCGTCACCAGCTACCAGTGCGATCAAGGGTTGTTCCAAATTAGAATTATCCACCGGCTCATAAACCGTGCGGACCTTGCCTTCGCTTACTTTTTTCCAATCCTGTGTTATAGAACTTAAATCCAACATATTATTTTTACCTCCTCAAAATTCTGTTGCAATCAATTCCTAAACCGAATCGTCATCCAATCTATTAAAAAGCGGAGCAAAACTGCTCGCTTTTTATATTATACCATAAAAATCTATTTGTTGTCAATAATACCGGTTGCTTGCCAGGTTAATTTTGGAGGACTTTGGCGATTTTATCTCTGATGCTATGTCCATCTGGAGAGCCAGCAAGGGTATCTAAGGATACGCGAAGTAAACCAAGTGCGGTAATAAAGGAGTGGTCTAATTCTATATCAGTGCTGTTGGTAATGCCAGGAATGTCTTCTGAATCTACAATATGAATAACCGGACGACGACTAAATGGCAAATCTTGATACCAATCTGAAGTAGCCAAAGTTTCTTGAATCTGCATCAAACCAGCGCCACCGCCACAGAGAAGGATTTGATTAGGTAAAACCTCTAGCAAATTAAAATCTTCTAGGGCTAGCTGTACACCACCAAGCCAAACGGTAAGATTTTTACCAATAGCTTCTTCCATTTTTTCTCTGGCCTGGTCTGGAAGTTCATCAGAATCTGGATTAAGCTTGAAAAATTCTGCCGTATCATAATCTACGCCAATACTTTCAGCGATTTGATGAGTAAAGCTACGGCCACCAATACCAAACATCTTGGTGCCGTCCACGCCGCCATCATCTACAATAGCAATATCCGTAGTGCCACCACCAATATCCATAACAATGGCGGAGAGATTACTATCTGGATCGTCTCCAAGACAGGCGCGGCAAACGGCAAATGGCTCTACCGCTACGGCCAAGAGGTCAAGCGAAAGCTCGGCACAAACTTTCTCAATAGCAGAAATATGAACAAGCGGTGCAAAGGCGGTATAAAACTGAATTGACAAATCCGAGCCTTTAAAGCCAATTGGGTTGGACACCTTGTAGCCATCAATAGTAAGGCTAACAATGGCGGAATTAATCAGACGAACTTCTATATCTGGATTATTGGTTTCTAGTGCAACTTCTTTCCTAGCTAGTTCCCCAGCACGATCTTGCACGCGCTTGATAATTAGTGACATTTCCTGCTCTGACAGAGGCTTGTTGCCATTTTTGCGACGATAGCGCACAGTAGAAGTATTGCCTTTGACTAGTTCACCAGCAATACCAACAGAAACCAATTTGCAGGTAACACCGGCCTGCTTCTCTGCATCAGACAAAGCCCGCTCGCAGGTGGCAACTACTGCGCCAATATCTGCAATGGCACCAGCGTGCATATTAGCGGCATCCTGATGGGCACGGCCAACACCGATAATATCTAGTGTGCCGTCCTTGTTTTCTCTAGCAATTACAGCTTTGACGAATTCGGTACCGATATCAAGAGACAGTAAAACATCATCTGGAGGAGGGGTAGGTTTTACTGGTTGTTTCTTACTCTTGATAATGCTCATACTTTGATTATAACATAAGATTCTTAAGAAAAGCATAAGATTATTCTTGAGAGCCTAAAATATAAAGCGGGTCCTGGCATGACAGTGGTTTCTGACTGCTGACTTGGAAAAAGAAAATGCCATACGCTGGCAAGCGTCAGGAATATGCATTTTCTTTTTCCAAATCTAAATAATCAAGCAGTCTAAAACCACTGTGCATGC
>JAFRCG010000017.1 GCA_017404515.1 Candidatus Saccharimonadota bacterium
TATGTATTCTCAGGCTACTACCGCTGGGGTAATGGTAACCTGGACAACCAGGACTCCTACGGGCTCTGGTGGTCTACCACGGCTAACAGTGGTAGTAACGCGTACTACTTGGGCATGGATAGTAGGGATCTCAACCCCCAGAGTAACGCTAGTAAGGCCAACGGGTTTACTCTCCGCTACGAGATTTGGCGGAGAGGAAATCCGTTGCGTGTATCGTCGTTATACTGAGGTTGGAGACCATAATTGTTATTTATGAATAGATTGTATGCATGACCATTACCATAGGCCGTGGTAGAATACCAGTGACTATAGGATCCTTGGTCGTACAGTAAGCCCCCTCCTTCTCCCCACCAGTAGCCACCTGCAAATACATACGAAAGCGGATACCGACGGGCAGATGTGGAGTTGGATGAGACAAAAAATAACTCCGCTTGGATTGCGGAGTTATTCTTGAGCTATGAGAGCTATTTCTCTTCTGATTTCTCGGCGGATTCGGAAGATTCTGCAGACTCCTCTGGCTTGCTGCCATTGTCAGATGGAACATCGGCGGCTTCGGTAGTTTCACCGGCAGCGGCGGCTTCTTTGGCGGCAGCCTCTTCAGCTTCACGAGCAGCGGCTTCAGCAGCTGGATCGTACAAGCTGGCGATTACCTGGTCAGAGCTAAGTTCCTTATCAGCCAATTCTACACCAGCTGGAAGAACGAGGTCAGCAATAGTGAGCTTGTCATCTAGGTCTGCAAGTTTGGAAGCATTAATAGTGAGCTCTTTTGGAAGGTCTGCAGGCTTAGCCTTAACATCAATCTCCTCAAGGGCCTGTGTATAGACATAGTGCAACTTATTAGCTTCGGAAGAATCAAATCCAACGATAACAATAGGTGTAGTAGCTTCCACTGGTTTGTCGGCAGACACAGCTTGGAATTCCACATTAACAATTTTGCGAGTGACTGGGTCTACTGCGATATTTTTGACGATGACCATGTAAGCTTTGCCGTCTACGGTAAGATCGATAGTGGAGTGGTAACCGGCTTCGCGGAGAGTTTTTTCGGTCTCATTGTAAGAAGATTGAGCAAGGATAGGCTCTTTTTCTTCTCCGTAAATAACGGACGGAATAAAACCTGCAGCACGAATACTAGCAACTTTTTTGCCAGAAACAGTGCGTTTTTCTAGAGACAATTTATTGTCGGACATATTTTTTCCTTAAATTTATTGATTAACTAACTTTTGTATATTTTACACGATTTTGAGGAAAAATGCAAGGGGTGGTTTGAGGAATGAATTTAGCAGAAGCTACAATACAGTTTTGAGATATTTGCCAGTAGGGGTTTTGGCGGAAGCGGCTAGGTTTTCTGGCGTACCTTCAGCTATTACTGTGCCGCCATTTTGTCCGCCTTCTGGACCCATGTCAATAATCCAGTCGGCAGATTTAATGACATGTAAATTGTGCTCAATAATAATCATGGAATTGCCGCCATCAACTAGTTTATCCAAAATAGAAAGCAGTTTTTTGACATCGGCAGTATGTAAGCCAGTGGTAGGCTCGTCTAAAATATAGAGCGTCTTGCCGGTAGAACGGCGAGAAAGTTCGGTAGCTAATTTGATACGTTGAGCCTCACCGCCAGAAAAAGTGGTAGCCGGCTGGCCAAGACGAATATAACCTAGACCTACTTCTTGAATAGTTTTGAGTTTTGGTGCAATAGAAGGTATGTTCTCGAAAAATTCTACAGCTTCGTCAATTGTCATTTCTAGCACATCGGAAATACTTTTACCTTTGTATTTTACTTCCAAAGCCTCACGATTATAACGCTTGCCATGACAGGCTGGACAAGTGACATAGACATCCGGCAAAAAGTGCATTTCTATTTTATTAACGCCATCACCCTGACAAGTTTCACAACGACCACCACGAACATTGAAAGAAAAACGACCAGCTTTGTAGCCACGAATTTTGGCTTCCGGCTGCTCGGCAAAAAGTTCACGGATTTGGTTGAATACACCTGTATAAGTAGCCGGATTAGAACGCGGAGTGCGACCAATTGGTGACTGATCTATGACAATGCATTTATCCAAATATTCTATACCTTCAATGCTATCGTGTTCTCCTGGCACGGTTTGAGCACGGTGGAGACGAGCAAGTAGCTCGTTAGCTAAAATATCATTGACGAGCGTGGATTTGCCAGAGCCAGAAACGCCAGAAACCACCGTCATAACACCAAGTGGGAATTTGACATTAATGTTTTTGAGATTGTTTTCCCTGGCGCCAATTACTTCTAAGAATTGGTCTTTTTTGGGTTTGCGGCGTTTTTTGGGAGTGTCAATTTTGAGTTCTCCAGAAAGATATTTACCAGTAATAGAATCCGGATTTTGCATAATTTCTTGTGGCGTGCCACAGGCCACAACTCTACCACCATTAACACCAGCGCCTGGGCCAATATCTACAATATAGTCAGAACTTAACATAGTGTCTTCATCGTGCTCTACTACCAGAACGGTATTTTTGAGGTCACGCAGGTGTTTCAAAGTAGAAATTAGCTTGTCATTGTCTCGCTGATGGAGGCCGATGGATGGCTCGTCCAAAACATAAAGTACACCCTGAAGGCCAGAGCCAATCTGCGTAGCCAAGCGAATACGCTGAGCCTCACCACCAGAAAGAGTATTGGCGGCACGGCCAAGTTCTAGATAGCCTAGTCCTACATCTTGCATGAATTTGACGCGCTCACGAATTTCTTTGAGAATAGGATCGGCGATTTGATGCTCGGCTTCGGAAAACTCCAAATCTTTGTCCAAAACTTCCAAGGTAGCATCAACATCTAGATTGCACATATCAATAATATTAAGACCATGAATAGTGACCGCTAAGACTACCGGTTTTAGCCTAGCACCATGGCAGGTTTGACATTCTTTGAGACGCATAAAACGCTCGATGTCTTTTCTAATAAAATCAGAATCGGTTTCGCGATGGCGGCGTTCCAAAGTAGAAATTACGCCCTCATAAGTAGATTCGTATGTAGTGCCAGCAGAGAATTTACCAGTGCCGGCAATGCTAACAGTGTATTTTTCTGAGCCAGTGCCATAGAGAATTTTTTGCTTGACTTCGTCTGACAATTCACCAATCGGAGTATAAATGGAAAAACCTTGTTTCTTGCCAACAGCATCAAGACGCTTGAGCCACCAAGAATCTTGCGAAACGCGGTTGAATGGACGGATGCCGCCCTCGGCAATAGTAAGATTATCATTAAAGACAAGGTTTGGATCAATCTCCATGCGCGTGCCAAGACCGGTACAAGTAGGGCAAGCACCTTCTGGAGCGTTGAAAGAAAAGAGTCTCGGCTCTAATTCTGGAATGAGCTCATCTGGATGATTTGGACAAGCGTAGCGTTGAGAGAAACTAATAACTTCTGTATTTTCTGAATTAATACGCTCACCACTACGAGTGCTTTTGTCGCCAAGAGCAGTAGAATTATCAGTGATTTTGAGGAGCTTGATGATTCCCTGGCCAAGATCCAAAGCTTGTTCAATGGAGCCGGCAATCCGAGATTGCAATTCTGGATTCAGAATAAAACGGTCCACCACAATCTCAATATCATGACGCTCTTGCTTTTCTAGCTCTGGAAATTCATCCAAAGCATAGACAATACCATCGACTCGCACGCGGGAAAAACCTTTGGCCTGGTACTGTTCTGGAATGTGGGCAAACTCACCTTTTTTCTGCTGGACGATAGGCGCAAGAAGCATCAATTTAGAACCTAGTGGTAGCTTCATGACTTCGTTTACAATATCTTCTACAGTGCGGCGGGAAACCTCCGAATGGCAAATTGGGCAATGTGGAACGCCGACCCTAGCAAAAAGCAAACGCAAATAATCAAAAACTTCCGTAACGGTAGCTACAGTAGAACGCGGATTTCTGCTGGTAGATTTTTGGTCGATGGAAATAGCTGGAGAAAGCCCGGTAATAGTGTCTACATCTGGCTTATCCATCACACCCAAAAACATTCTGGCGTAAGAGCTAAGGGATTCTACATAGCGGCGCTGACCTTCGGCGTAGATAGTATCAAAGGCCAGACTAGACTTACCAGAGCCAGAAAGCCCAGTTAAAACTACTAGTTTGTCACGCGGAATATCAACATCAATATTCTTGAGATTGTGTTGTCTAGCACCGCGAATTTTGATAGCATTTTCCATAATAATTTTGCAATTAGCGGTTATATATTATATATCTTGTGGGTAAAAAAGTCCAGAGTCTAGATATAGGCCTAATAATCTTCTGGTTGGAGGCTTTGATACCAAAGTGACAATTCCTCCAAAATGAATGGATCGATTTTTTGGCCTTTTTCGGTGGTGTCTTTGCCGGCAGAGATGCAAGCCTGGAGTTCTTCCATCTGCTTCTGAAATCCTGGCAGTTGACGATTAAGCCGAGCCAGGCGGTATTCCTCCCATTTGGCAGATTCGTCTTTGGAAAGTGCGGAAGGATAATTCTTGGCTTTGTAGTGCAAAAGCAAATCTGGCAAACGCTCGTCGCTAAACTCTGGATGAAAATCAGCTAAGCGATCAGCATCGGCATTTCTCACTGCATTACAAAGCGTACTGTCTTTTTCGCTGAGGAAACCATCGTAGAGTGCAGATTCCATATCGATAGCTTCTGGATATTCTGGGCGGTCTTCATATTGAGTACGCAGGCGCTCGGCAAATTCTGGATGAGCCAGCAAACTTTCTAAGTTCTTTTTGATAGTTTCTTTGGTCAAACCAATTCTCTCCCAGCCAGTTTTGTCTCCGGACTTAGCATCGAGCACACCAGTAGGAGCCACGGCCGGGCATTTGTTCAAAGCTAATTCTTTGACAATCGGGAAGAAAGTCTTGGGCTTTTTTAGCTCTGCTTTTTTGGCGTCGGATTTGATGGTTTCTTTTAGCAGGTTTTTGGATTCTTCGTTTTCGGCGGCAAGGAGCTCGTCCAAATTGTAACGCAAATCAAATACTAGAATATTGCTATTTCTCCCAGCCGTGAGCGGGAAGGCAACGGTGGTTTTTTCGAACTCGCTGGAATATCTACCGCTAGCATAAACAAAAGGCTGCTTATGGTCCAAATTCACTAGCTCTGCAACTTTACGCTTGTCACGCATGGTGTATAAATAATTAAACAACTTGGGCTGATGCATCTTGATAAGTTTAGTCACTTCTATCAAGGCAAAAACATCGGCTAAAGCATCGTGAGCGTGGGAATGCTCAATGTCGTTTAGTTTGGTGATAAGCTCTAGGCGGTTGGTGGCAATTTCTACAGTCTTTTTCTCGCCGGTTTCTTTGTCAGTAACTTCCGCCGGCTGAGTGGGCCAATTAATTCCCTCTGGACGAAGTGCCCTAGTAAGTCGCACCACATCCAAAAGATCCCAACGGCTGCGACCATTTTTCCATTGAAAGGCATATGGATCGTGGAAGTTACGCCAAAAGCAAAAACGCATAAATTCATCATCAAAACGCACAGAATTATAACCAACAATGCAAGTGTCGTCCGTAAAAAGCTCATCGTCAACATAATTGCAAAATTCCGCCTCAGTGAGACCATCCGCCTGAGTGTTTTGCGGAGTGATCTTGGTAACAAGGATAGCTCCGGGGCTAGGAAGCGTATCATTGGTAAGTTTTACCAGTAAATTAACTGGCTCGCCAATAGGATTCAAGTCCATATCGGTGCGTTGTCCGGCGAACTGCATAATGCGGTCTTCGCGCGGGGAGAGACCGGAAGTTTCCAAATCGTAAAAGAAAAATGATTTCATAAAGATATTATAGCATCTCAAAGTGGTTTTGATACGCAAAATAAAATCGCCCCACTTGAAGTGGGGCGAAGTTTGGCTTGGTTACGATGTTTTTTCAACGGGGAATTTGATGGTTCTGGTTTCCCCCGTTTTCATGTCGGCGACCATCTCTTCTACGAGATCCGGTCTAGCCTTCATGGCCTGGACGATTTCCGTCATTTGACTGCTGATCCTTTCTGCCTCGGCCTTTTTCTTAGCCGCCCTGCGGGCACGCCTTTCGCGTTCATACTGGCGGTATGAGTGTGCGAACTTCACCTCCTGTATCGTAATGGACAGGTAGTGAAGCATATAGTAGAAGCACACACACCCTATCGTCAATACTATAACGAAGAACACCAGAATTGTGCCACCGGAGAGTGAATACTCCGGTATCACCTTTCTAGCGATATCCGCCAGGGTGATCCATAGCTTCTCATCTGTGAGCCAAATAGCAGCATTCGCTATCATACAGATGATGCAAACTGCGTCAAGCAGAATTTGCTTGAACTTGAAGCTCGGCCTATTAGTCTCGTCAAGGCTAATGTTTAGGGCGGACAGACCGCCGATAGCATAAGCTGTAACCATAAGTGCCATAATTGATAAAGTACTCATTTTTCTTCCCCCTTTTTGGAAAATGCTAGTCTTTGGGCCGCCTATTCGACCCAATACTTACATTATAGCATACTTTGCCAAAAAAGTCAATACTATGCTTATGCTTTATTCGGTAGCATAGGCAGCATCACCAGCGGCACTGGATGAATTACCAGAGGTGCTGTAGTAGGCATTTACTAGCTGAGCGTAGATTTGTTCTAGCTCATTATTGAGATTAAATAAAGTCTCATCAGTGATTGGCATAACGATAAATTTGAGTGGAGAGTTGGTAGTGCCACAAATTTCCCTGGATTCGCCGTAAGCTAGCTCGCCTGGTATGGCAATTTCGCGGACACCACCGATTTTCATGCCAACTACGCCTTCGTTCCAGCCTTCGATGAGGCCCTGGCCAGCGTAAATTGGAGCGGTGAGTACGGATGGATTACTATAATCATCGAAAGATGAGTCAAAAACGGATTCATCTGGACACCAGCCGATGTAGTAGGCAAAGTAATTGAGGTCTCCGGTGGTAAGCTCGCGGCCATCGCCTTCTTTCAAATCGGTCTTTTGGACACCAGCAGCATTGACAGCCTCTGCATTGTAGGCCTTGACTCTAGATTGATACCCCTTGAAAGTGTCAAAATAGACCTTAGAAAGCTCCGTACCACGATTGTTGATCTCTACCTGTTTGGCGGTGTAGTCGTCTTGTAATTTGGACAAATTGGCGTTGCCAGAATTATTGTTGGACAAAACAATCAAAATATAAGTGGCAAAAGTTGAGCCAAGCAACAAAATAGCAATGATGATAATGATAAGACGCTGTTTCCAGCTGGTTTTTAGTGCTTTCTGATCCATAAATACCTCCTTAATCAGAATAATTATTAGACAATTTCGGCGCCCACCGCCTCCTTGACGCTCTTTGATACTGTATCCATTATAGCAGAAATTTCGGTGTTTTCTAATGTTTTCTTAGGGCTGGCAAAATCCAAGTGGAAGGAAAGATTCTTGGTGGAAGCATCTGGAGTTGGTTGGTAGATAGATACCGGCGTGATGCTAGTAATGAGCTCGCCAAGATTCTGGCTGGCGGAAGCCTTGGCAAGGCCGGCGCTGATAGCGGACTCGGCGGCGGCAAACTGGATGTCTGATTTTACTTTGAGAGTGAGATCGCGCTCTACTGATGGGAATTTGGAAAGTTGTGGCATCTTGGCGGCGGAGCTAGGAAGCTCAGGCAAGAGCTGGTCTAAACTAATCTCAAAGGCAAAGATTGGCTGGTCGATTTTGAGGCGTTTTAGAACGGCGGATTTAATCTCCCCGCAACAGACATGTGGGGCCTGAATAGTGGCGGAATGGAGTGGCTCAAAATATGGGAAGTGATTATCTGAGGCGCGGAACTGGAGATTCTTGAAGCCAAGAGATTCTAGCATGGCCACGAGATTTGCTTTCATCTGGTAAAAATCACCGGTGGTAACAAAAGCCAAATGGGTGTAGAGTACTGGGACATGATCGTCGTCAAAACCGTAGGATTTTTTAGTGACTTGATTGATCTCATAGAGAGATAAATCGCGGTAGCCAGATTTGAGATTGTCACGAGTCTTTTCGAGAAGCGATGGAATGATGCTCTGACGGAAGCACTGGAGCTCTGGCGAGATACTATTGACAATCTCATAAGAATCCACAGGGTTCTCACCGACATTTTCTTGGAGCTTGCGACTAATGAAAGAGTAGGTAAGAAGCTCGTGTGCGGCAAGTTTGTCAGAAAGAACATTCCTGAGAGTGGATTTTAGATTTAGAAGTGGATCTTTTGAAGTACCGATAAACGGGCGAGTTGGAAGAGAGAGCGGGATATTGTCGTAGCCAAGCAGACGCCCGACTTCTTCTATGATATCTTCCTTGATGTGGATATCAGTGCGCCAAAGTGGGGCGGTGATAGAAAGCTCCGAGCCGTCTGTCCCAATGACAAAACCAACATTTTCCAGAGTCTTGATAATTTGATCAGTAGTATATTTAGTGCCTAAGAGATTGTTGATGTTATCTGTTGTAATTTTTACAACACTTGGTGTGACTGGGTTAGGGTAAGAATCGGCAAAACCAACAGCTTTGCCACCTAGCATAGAAATAGCCGTCTCTAGAACTGGAACCGTCTGGCTAGCAGGCTGGCCCTTGGTAAAGCGCGTAATCGCCTCTGAGAAAATACCGTGAGACATCTGAGTCTTACGCAGATTATAGAGTGAGAAAGTAGCGGATTCTAGGATAATACGACTGGTGGCGGCATCTATTTCTGTGTTGGCACCACCCATGGCTCCAGCTAGAGCTACTGGGATATCGTTGGAAGTAATAAGAATATCGTGGGGCAAGCATTTGATGGTTTTACCGTCTAAGAGTTGTAATTCTTCCCCATCTTTGGCAGCACGGACAATGATTTTTGGTGATTTGCCACCGCCAACACGCATAAACTTATCGTAATCAAAAGCGTGAAGCGGCTGGCCGGTCATGAGCATGAGGTAATTAGTAACATCGACAATCTTGGAAATGCCACGCATGCCAGCTTTGGCCAAAAATATGTCTGCGGTGGTGAGGTATTTGTCGTCAGAGAGTGCATCGGACATCTCGATGACGGCGCAGGAATAGCGCGGGCAAAGGGTGGTATCGGAGATGGTAATAGAAATTGATTCACCAAACTTCTTCAGCCCCGTTCCTGCCGGCCCATTGTTATGGGCGGCAGTCACTTCGCTCGGCTCGTAAGCCTCGCGGGACACGGTTCCAGAAGTTTGTGAATAGCAATTTCTATTATCATCAAATTTTACACCGAGGATGCCGGCGACTTCACGCGCGAAACCGATGAGGCCGAAGGTGTCTGGGCGGTGAGTGAGGGATTTGTTTTCTATGTCCAAGATAATGTCGTTTAGATCAAAGACTTCCGCAAAAGTATCACCAGGTTTTACTTCTTGCTCTGTATTGGAGCTGTCAATGTATTTTTGGTGTGGATTAATCTCGACAATGCCAGAGTGGTCATCACCAAGATCTAGCTCGTCTAAGCCAGCGAGCATGCCATGAGATTCGTAGCCACGGAGTTTTCTGACATCCAGTTTGAAATTTTCTTCGCCAAAAGTCTGTGGAACGATAGCGCCAGGAGCGAGCCAGACAGCCAACATACCAGTGCGGACATTAGGTGCACCACAAACTACCTGCACTAATTCTTTAGATGCTGGGATATCCCCGGCGTCTATCTGGCAAAGGTGTAGGTGTGTATCTGGGATAGGCTCGCATTCGACAACTTTGACAATGTAGGCATTCTGATATTTGGCGGACAAATCTATCTTGCCTTCTACCTCCACCAGGCGTGAACCGATTAATTTGATGAGCTCGTCGGTATCTACCTTGGCGGCAGCTGGAACTAATTTTTTGATTTCGTTTAGGCTAATTCTCATAATTAAAATTCCTCCAAAAAGTCTAATTTGCCAGATTCAAAATAGCGCACATCGGTGAGACCGTATTTTAGCATAACCAAACGGTCAATGCCGCCACCCCAAGCAAAGCCCTGATATTTCTCTGGGTCGATACCGGCCATCTTGAGGACATTAGGATGAATCATGCCACAGCCCAACATTTCTAGCCAGCCATCGCCCTTACCGCCAAGTGATTTTGGTTTTTCAATCAGTAGCTCTACGGATGGCTCTGTAAATGGGAAATATCCAGGCTGGGTTTTGATATTGAGATTCTGTCCGTAATAAGCCTCAAAGAAATTTTTGAGGACACCAAGCATTTGGCCCATAGTGGTGCCTTGGCTAACAAAGATGCCCTCACATTGATAAAAAGTGTGCTCGTGCGTAGCGTCAACATCTTCATTTCTAAAGACGCGCCCAGGAATAACTACGGCGATTTTGCCACCGTTTTCTAAATCTTTTTTGTAGTGTTTCAAGGCGCGGTGCTGCATGGTAGAAGTGTGGGCTGGAGGAATAAAACCTTCGGCAGTGCGGAAAGTATCATAACCATCTCTGGCAGGATGGCCTTCTGGGAAGTTGAGCGATTCAAACATATGGAATTCGTCGTCAAGCTGCTGAGCTTCCATAACATTAAATCCCATGTGTGAATAAATATCCAGGACATGGTTTAACTCTGTCATTAGTGGGTGCTTGCTTCCCTTTTTGATGGTTGGAATCTCGGAATTTGGAGCAGCAGGTGCAGTAATATCAATTGGTGTGACATTTTCTGAATCCGCTGCATCAAGAGCTTGCTGTAACTCTTGCTGCAATTTTTCTCGTTTTTTATTTAGCTCCTCACCAAAACTTTTGCGCTCGTTTTCTGGAAGAGTTTTGATTTTGGCATATTCAGCATTTAGTGCCTTTAAGTTTGCCTTGATTTCTTCTACGCTTGACATGGAATAATTATATCATAATCAAGGTAAAATGGCGAAGATTATTAGATAGTGACAATAATAATAACGGATGCAATAGCCAGAACGACTAGCACAATCCAAACCCAAGCAAACTTGCTACCTTTTTTGAGATCTTTGGTATAGTCTGAATCTTCTACGAGATCTGGGTCTTGGCCGCGTTCTTCTGCTTTGGCGCGCTCACGCAAATCTGCTGTAATGCGCTGGTTGAGGCGAGAACGGTCTTCATTGTTTTTTGATACGATAATTCCCATTTCGGATGTCCTTAAACTTAAGTATTTTATTATTATATTTGATATCACAAAATTTGACAAGTGTGCTATAATGAACACATATACCAATTAAGGAGGAATAATGGCTACAACCAAGTCCAAGAAGACTACCAAGTCTTCAAAGCCAAAGGCCGCCACAGTTAAAACTCACGCTAAGAGAGTTGAGACGGTCAAGGCAGAAGTTGTCGAACAGGAAGGAAAACCATTCAAGGGTTTCTTTGCACGCAAGTTCGACGCTAACGAAACTATATTAACAATCTTTAAGAGCCCACGCATCTACGGTGCAATTATTGGCGAAGTTATCGGCACAATGCTACTAACCGCCATTCTTTTGACCCTGGGTGTGTATCAGCCACTTTACATCATGTTTGGTGTGATTGCTATCTCTATGGCAATTTTTGCCTTTTCTGGTGCAAATATCAACCCAATCGTTACTGTAGGTATGATGGCTTCTCGCCGGATGTCTGCTATCCGCGGCGTGGTTTATCTACTTTCACAGGTACTAGGTGCATGGCTAGCATTTTTGCTAGTAAACGCTTTCCGCGGCGCATCTGAGAATGCTGCTGATATGCCACAAATGGCAGCAGTTGCAGACGGTCAATTCTGGTTAGTTACCATGATTGAGTTTGTCGGCGCTATCATGATTGCGTTCTTCTTTGCACGCGCACTTTCCTACAAGCGCAGCACTTTCACTTTTGCAGCTATCTATGGCGGCGGTGTTTGTGTTACCTTGCTATTTGTCATTGTAATTTCTTCCACTTTCTCAGGTTTGCAGAATAACTTCATTCTCAATCCTGCAGCAGCTTTGATGTATCAAATCCTACCTGCTGGTGGTGAGAACTTTGGCGAAATCTTTGGTGCAATTTGTGGTGCATTACTAACCTATGTCATCTTCCCAATGGTTGGTGGCGTACTAGGTTTCTACCTAGCAGACTTTGGCGCTCGTCTTTCCGGCGAGAAGACCTGCTGTGGTGATTGCAACAAAATCGCAAAATAATCCAAGCGTCTAATACAAAAGAGCCTAGAGATAGGCTCTTTTTGGTACTTTATTTTTGAGCAATAATTCTATAAAATAGATATTATGATTAAAAACCGCAGAAAGCAGATTTTGATAAAAATATTGATTTTGATGGCTGCGGCGTTCTTTTGCGTATGGCTGCTAGAGTATCGAGCAAGACAAAATAATGCTGGCGCAGCTTTCTTGTGGGTGGCGAGAAATCCATTCGTATGTATTTGTTCTGCTGGGATCATGTTTTTTGTGATTCTGCTGTTTTATGGGATTTTTAGAAAACTATTTTTAAGCATTGGAATGGTAACTGCTGGAATTTTGATTATTGGCTACATCAATATTGCAAAACATTCTTTTAGGGGTGTACCGGTTTTGCCAGAAGATTTTGCGTTGACAGACCAAGCTGGGACGCTTACCAAATTTGTGGATTTTGGCAGCATCGTTAGACTAATCATTGCAGTATTTTTGACTATTATATTAGCTATAATCCTTGATTCTCTTACCAAAAAATTCTTCCAAAAAGAAAAGGTTGCCAGAAAAGATAGGTGGTGGAGAAGGTATCTCATGATGTCTAGATTAGCGATTGTGGCAGTGGCTGTAGCGGGGCTTCTAGTGACCACAAAAATTACTAAAATCTGGTTTAGGCAAGATTTTGTAGCCTGGAGCCAAGTAGTTAATTATGATAAAAATGGTTTTTTGCTGGGATTTGTGAGCAATATTGATAGCGAAAAATATTCTCAGCCAGACGGCTATACTGAGCAAAAAATTAAAGACATCGCGGACCGATTGGCGCAAAAAGCCAAGGCCGATACCAAAAGAAAGACACTGGGTAGCCTTGATGCAAATATCCTTATTGTATTAAATGAATCCTTCTATGATCCAGAAATTATTAGAGAATATTATGATTATACAGACACTGATGTAACTCCAAATCTACATAATTTGCAAAAAACTTACCCACACGGGACGATGTATTCTCCAGAATATGGTGGTGGCACGGCAAACATAGAATATGCGGTGCTGACTGGCCTGACTAACTATTGGTTGGATTCAATACCTTATACTAATTTTATCGTTAACAAAAGCAGTGTGCCGTCAGTAGCATCTTTTGTAAATACAAATAGTCTTGCTACGGCAACAGTACATCCTTTTAGTGGCAGCATGTACAAAAGAGACAAGGTTCTGCCAATATTAGGATTTGATGATTTTGTTACCGAAGAAGAATTTATACATCGAGAAAAAGATGGAAAAAGCGAATACATCAATGATCGCTCGGCATATCAAGAAACTTTAGATAAGCTTACCGAAAGTAGCGAAAAAATGTTAATTTCTTTGATTACAATGCAGAATCACGCGCCATATTCAGAAAATGAATACAGTGAAAATAAGTTTGAGGTAGGCAATGTAGAAAATACAAAGGAAAAGTCGGCAATTGAAACTTATCTGACGACGGTTAACAATGCCGATAAATATTTGGGTGAATTTATAGAAAAGCTAAATTCATTTGATGAAAAAACCGTAGTGCTGTTTTATGGAGATCATAGCGCCGGAGTATTTCCGGATTTGGTGTCCAATGAAAAGAAAGAAGCTCGAGAGATCACACACAAAACTCCATATTTTATTTATGCAAATTTTGATTTAGATAGTGATACTAAGGACCTGCCAGAAACCACACCAAATTGTCTATCTAATACCTTATTCAATTTACTAAATGTACAAAAACCAACTGTCTTCTATCTACTAGATGCGGTATGTGAGGAATCACCAGTTTTGGCTAAAACATATTATGAAGATGGCGGACCTTTTGCATCCACTGCAATATCAGAATATGAACTAATTACCTATGATCTAGTAGTTGGAAATCAGTGGAGCTTAGATATTCTTAGGAAATAGCGGAGTGGCTGGTGGGGCAATCTCTGCCGCAGTGAAAATCTCAGTGATTTTGGTAGCTGTTTCCGGCAAGAATGGCTCTAGTAGATAGGAAACATTTAGTAGTTTAGTAGCAAGCGATTCTAAAGTAGATTCAAGCTTTTTGGTGGCAGCGACAGAGCCAGCTTCATCTCCGGCGGCAGCGGCTTCTCTCAGAACTTTGGCAAGTTCCCAAGGTTTACTATCATCAATTTCTTTGTTGATGGCTTGGACTTTTTCCCAGGCATAATCCAGCGCTCTAGAGAAATAAAGTGAGTCCATAAGCGCACGATATTCATTGTCCTGCTCTGGCTGGAAATTTTTAATGCCAGACATTTTTTGTTTTTTGCAAAGATTGGCAAGGCGCTGCACGAGATTACCAAGGTCGTTAGCAAGTTCGTTATTGTAGGCAGATTCATATTTTTCCCAAGTGAAATCTGAGTCTGCAAAGGTATCAATGTGACGAAGGAAGAAGTACCGAAAAGCTGGCAAGCCAAAACGATCCAAAACCTCCATTGGATCAACAACATTGCCGATACTTTTGCTCATTTTTTGACCATCAGACAAAACATGGCCATGAGAATGAATAGTTTTTGGCAGTGGAAGACCTAATGCCAAAAGCATAGCGGGCCAAATAATGGTGTGAAAACGCAAAATATCTTTGCCAACAAACTGGACGCTGGCTGGCCAAAAATCGGAAATATCCTGATCTGGATAGCCTAAAACTGTGATGTAATTAGAAAGTGCATCCACCCAGACATACATGACCTGGCTATCATCACCAGGAACTGGCACCCCCCACTGGAGCTGGGAAACTGGGCGCGAGACAGAGACAT
The DNA here is from genome assembly GCA_017404515.1 of Candidatus Saccharimonadota bacterium. Lineage (GTDB taxonomy): Bacteria > Patescibacteriota > Saccharimonadia > Saccharimonadales > Saccharimonadaceae > Nanosyncoccus. Next base: position 14,789 of record JAFRCG010000017.1, read on the forward strand.
CTGGCGTATCTTCCAAGAGTGCCAACATTTCCTTGGCGCGAAACTCTGGCAAAATCAACATGGCTTTGTCTGTAATAGCCTGGCGAATTTGATCTTTGAAATCGGAAACTCTAAAATAATAGTTTTCTTCGCGAAGCTTAGTATAAGGTTTGTTGTGGTCTGGGCAAACACCGTTGTTGTCATCATACTCTTTTTGAGTAACGAAGCGCTCACAACCATCACAATACCAGCCCTCGTAAGAATCTAGGTAGATATGGTCTGCCATTTTTTTCCAGATTTCTTGGCAACGACGCATATGCGTCTCGTCAGTAGTATGGATAAAATCTGTAGGATCAACACCCAGGGCTTTGATGAAATCGCGGAATTTCTGAGTATTCTCTGCAACATAAGATTCTACAGGCTGGCCGAGTTCTTCGGCTTTTTTGTAGATTTTATTGCCGTGTTCATCTGTGCCGGCCTGGAAGCGTACTTCGTTGCCAAGGGATTTTTGATAGCGGGCATAAGTATCTGCCAAAAGATAATCTAAGGCATGACCAATATGGGGTGCGCCGTTAACATAAGGGATGGCGGTAGTAAGATAGACTTTTGACATGGAATAATTATATACTATTTAACGACACAAGTAAAGCCGTCTTCTTCGTAGGAATCTTGAATAGTGTCAATATCCGTGACGACTTCGCCGCGAACTACAAAGAGGTCTAGCACCTTGGCGTTAGTAGCATTGATATCAGCGGCATCGGCTTGATGAGTGACAGTAAGAGTATCGCCCATTACCTCGTAGTTACTGATAAATGGGTCAGTAGCGGCTCCCGTGGCAGAACCATTATTGTAGGCAGATTCATATTTTGCGGAATAAGCGCTACGAGCGAGATCGCGCCCAGTGTTAGCAGCGTCAGCACTAGCGTAGTTTAGGACCATAGTACTACCAATACTAGAGAGCTCGTCATCGGAATACATTGCAATGGCATCTTCCCTACCAGAAACAACTTCACCGTAAGCTGAGAAAACGGTACCATCGCCCTCTAATGTACAAGTTAAACTAGAAACGGTAGGCTGTTTAGTCTGGGACGAGGAAGAACTACTACTAGAGTTAGTAGTGCTCTTCTTGGAGCCACCGCCCAAGACTATCATCAAGACAACGATTACTATTGCAATTAACACAACTGCTGCACCAATAATAATGATTAGTTTGAGATTGGCTTTGACTTCTTTCTTCTTTTTGACTTTGGTGACTGGCTCGGCGTGGTTAGGTGCGGATTCAGAATAAACTAGGGCACTACCAATAGAGCCTGGAACTGGATCGGCTGGAACAATTGGCTCTTCTTCTTCCGTATCTGATTTGGATTCTGCTGGTTTAGGAGCATCACCGATAAAGCTAGCAGAAGAAGTAGGTTCTGTCTCTTGAGTCCCCGTAATTCCTGCGTCAGAACTATCTGGTGCTGGGGTGGTTTCCGTAGGTGTATTATCTACGCTGGAAGCGCCAATTGTAGAATCCATTGCTGCACTATCGCCTAGGCTAGAGTCTGGGGTATCACCTAAGGCGGTTGGCTCTGACGAAAGCGTATCTGCCGGCGTACCCATTGAAGAAGCTTCTGGAGTGGATGTAGCAGCAAAAGGGGCATCTGCAGTTGATGCTAAATTTGTAGCTGGAGCTTGTCCTGAAGTAGTATCTGCGGCAGGTGCGGCTGGAGCAGCAAGATCTGTAGCTGGAGGAGTTTCTACAGCTGGTGCCTCTGGAGTGATTGAGGCTTCTGGGGTAGAAGTATCCGGAGTAGGAGTACCAACAGCAGGGGTCTCCGTAGCAGGAGCAAAGGGAGCCGAGGCTTCTGCTGCGGAAGAATCAACAGAAGGGGCTGGAGTGGTTTCAGCAGGAGATTCTAAAGTGTTGTTATTAGCAGCAGAAGTAAGATCTGCGGCAACTTGATCTAGGGAAGGGGCCTCTGGAGCGGTAGCTTCTGGAGCAGGAGCGGGAGTAGAATCTGGAGTAGGCGCTGGCCCAGCAACATCTGGAGAAATGGGCACGCCATTCTGATTATTTTGATTATCTTCCGGATTCATAAAAAACCTCCCTTTTTACTTATGTCTAATTATACAGGTTATGTTTATTTTTGACAAGAGTTTTGTGGAGTTAAAAATCAAAGGCTGTCGGCAATAGCCTGCCATTGCTCTAAAGACAGATCTGCTGGCCGCGCATCTCTTGAAACATTAATTTTGTCGAGAATTGCAAAAAGTTCGTCTTTTTTGATTTGACCTAAATTTTTGACTAGTTTTTTCCTAGGAGCAGAAAATCCACGCTTGATAAGCGGAAAAACCGAATCTGGTATCACAGGGGTGCTAAGTGGCTCCAAGATAATTACTCTACTATCTATCTTTGGTGGCGGAGTAAATAATCCTTTTTCTACCACTGGACCAAGAGAGACCTGGGCACGATTTTGTACAAAAAGAGAGAGAACGGTATGCCTGCCTGGCTTGGCGGCAATGCGGTCTGCTACCTCTTTTTGAATGAGCAAAACTATGCGTTCTGGAGCATTTTTGGCCTCTAGGAGCTTGGTAATAATAGGAGATGTAATGTAATAGGGGATGTTTCCTGCAACGATATATGGCTCTCTGATAGAGTCTAAATCATATTTTAGGAAGTCTGAGTTGATAACAGATAGATTCTTCCCAGGAAAAGATTGGGGCAGGTTTTCTGCTAATTTTTTGTCGTATTCTACCGCTAGAACGCGCGGAAACACCCTTAGGAGACTAGATGTAAGAGTGCCTAGTCCAGGGCCTATTTCTAAGCACAAGCGGCTCTCAGAGGCTTCTAGGGGGCTTTCTGAGGAATCTGAGTCATCACCATGGGCTAATTCGGCAATTTCGTCCAAAATTTGGCGATCTTTTAACCAGTGCTGCCCTAGTGATTTATTGTTTTTTAGAGACATTTTAATACCAGTGGTGCTCCCACCAGTAGGACATAGCCTGGCCCCAACCGCCATAACGGCCAGTAACATACTGGGCCATCCATTTAATTTGAGTTACAGGGTTAGTTTCCCAGTCTGCGCCAACAGATGACATCTTGCTGCCTGGAAGAGCTTGGGGAATGCCATATGCGCCAGATGAGGAGTTAGTAGCATTAACGCGGCAACCAGATTCGTGATAGATGAGAGTGAGTGCGCTATAGAGATCGTTCTCTGAGACGCCAGCTTGGCGAGCCCAGTCAGCGCAAGTATTCCACTCTGGTGGAACAGATTTCTTGGAGCCAACAGCAGTAATGCGTGGGACTGGTTCTTTGGCGACTTCCTCAGAAATCTGCTCTCTGGAAACCTCCACACCATTTACAAAATTGACTGAATATTTGATAACTTTGCGACCTTCTTCGCCAGCCTGGATAAGTTTGGTCTCTCCCTGAGAAAGCGTACTATCTTCCCTGGTTTCTTCTGTATAAGGAATAGCAGTCTCAATAGTGGCAGTTTGGCCACCGTTTCTGGTAATTTTATAGGTGGTGGTAATGCCGGTTTCGATAAAATCCGTGCTAGCGACTAGTTTGATTTCGTCTCCATCATAAACTGGAATATTAGCCCTTTCGGCAATAGTCTTAGGATCATAGCTAGAGGTCATAACCTGTTTTTTGACTTTACCATCAATGATAACTACTGGTCTGGAGCGATAAACATTGATGTGAAAATTGTCAAAATCAATCAATGTAGTGCGAGAAGGTTCTACAGTATCAGTATCTAAAATCTCAACACCAGCACGATCCAAGGCTTCGCCAACGGTTACGGCGTTAGTCTTGATGGTAAGTTTTTTACTCTGATCATGGATGGTGACAAAATGCGGCTCAGCTAGAGTAGCCGACACACCGGTTTCTTCAGCGAAAGTATTGCGAGTGATGGCTTTGGAAACGGATGCAAAAACCATAGCGATAATCACTATGCCAAACACCATAAGAGACAGCTTATTTCTTTTGGAATTAAGTCTCATACCTAGCTATTATAGCATATATAAACCACTTATGGCAAGCCTGACGGGGCTACTTGATTGGCGCTCAAGATATTTTGTGGTATAATTTTGGTATCACCCCGAGTGGCGGAATTGGTAGACGCGCTAGCTTCAGGTGCTAGTGTCTTTTAGATGTGCTGGTTCGAGTCCAGTCTCGGGGACCAAAATGAGGCCAGGAATACTCCTGACCTCATTTAGATTTGATACTGATCTTACTATTTGCTATTTCTCTTAGCAAGCATTCTTCTGGTAAAGAGAACAGCTATTGCAGCAGACACAAGGCCAACGGCGATATAGACATATATAGCAGAGGATGAGGTAGCATTAGTGCTTGGGGTAACTTCTTCTTGGACCTTTGTAATGGTCTGGAAGCCGGTTTCTGGAGTGCCAGCGGTAAGTGTGTCTTCGGTAGATGCACCCACTGTAACCATGACGGTTTGGCCGCCGTCATAATCAGCTGCGCTGACAATATAAGTATCGTTAGTGTCAACAGCAATCTCGGCGCTAAAAGTACCGTCTCCGTTAACTGCAGTGGAATACATCTTGATGATGTTTTGACCGGTTTTGTCATAGACGATAAACTGGACTGCTAGAACGGTAGATTTGGCGGTACCATTAACAGAGATGGTGGTGCCGCTAATATTTGCATTTAATGATGTAATTTCTTCCATTGTTTTACCTATTCCCTTTCCTTAAACCCCACTATAAAATCCGTTTATAGCTCTGTTTAGATCTGTGTCGGGGTAGTGAAGACCTTTGCCAGATCCAGTAAAGGTGCCGCCGTAAGTATCAGCTACCTGAATGGCGTTTTTGTGGGTAACGGTGAAATCAAGATTTACAACATCTTTGGTGACCTCCACGGCGAACCAAGCACTCTTGAGGTTTTTGCCGCCGTCCCATTCAACCTTGGTGACCCAGTCGCCGGAGGTATTATCGTAATCTCGAAAAGCAGTAGGAGCAGCTGCAACGGTCTTGGTGGAGCCATTGGCGTAGGTTAGCAGAGCTTTGACTTCGTAGTCATTGTAGCTTTTGGTAGAATCATAGGAGAGAAAGTAGCCAACTTTAAGTTTGGTGGTACTGACTTCCCGGCCATCTGCAAATTTACCAGTAATGCGATTAACTTTGAGGTAGTAGGTTTTGCCTGCGGTGTCGGTAAATTCAAATGTAACCTCGTTATAATAATTAGAATTAAATTTAATAGTGTAATTATTGCCGGTTTGAGTGATAGTGACGGCATCTGGATTAACATCAAGAGCTTTAACAGAAACTATATCTGCAACGCTATTGACGGAATCTTCGGAAAGATAGAGATTAGGCTCGAGCAAGTAAGTTTCGTACTTGGCTGGATTCGCCTTGGTAGTGCCAGACAAATCTACTGTAGATTCGATGAAAACTGGATCCCAGGAACTTGGGAAATAATGATAGTCAGCCTCGCTAACGCCAAACTTGATAGCTTGATACTTAGCAGTATCATAGATAGAAGCACGAAATTCACGATTGGCATTAGTATTCAAAGAATTCTTGCCATTTTTTGCACCCATTGGTTCATAGAAATAATGATGCTCAAGATCCCATTCATCTTCGCCTGGGTTTTCGGCCTTGAGTTCATCGATTAGACCCTGCCACTGTGCCCAAGTGGTGTAGCCACGAGTTGTAAGTTCATTGATAGTGTCTTGAGGAACCCAAGCATAATTAGACTCGTCCCATTTGCCAGTCTCGGTGAGATAGCTGGAAAGATTGATTCCGATGGTAGCATCAGTGTCATCCACAATATCAGAGGATTTAATCATATTGAGATAGGCATATTGCTCGCCAGAAGTAGCGGTCTTCATTCCTTGAAGATCCGTAAACTTGTGCTGGGCGATATCGCCATTATTATTCCAAATAAAGTACGCTGTGATATTATCTGTTGCTGAAACCTTGGAAGCGGTAGCAATCAACAGAAAAAGACCTGTAAAAGCTACTACAAAAGCAGCAAACAGGCTAGTCAATTTTTTCATTTTAGGCTCCTATAGTTACTATCTTTATTGTATATCTTTTTAACTTTTTGTCAATAAAAACAGGCGGAAAATGTAGATGTGTTAGCGCGGATTGGCTTAGTCGTTTTATGGTACAATACTTTTATGGAAAATTTTGTCCGACTGGTTTTATATTTCTCACTGTTCTCAATAATCGGATATCTTGTCGAGACAGTATTCTGTTTGCTGCAGCAGAGACGGATGCTGAACCGCGGTTTTTTGTTTGGGCCATATCTACCAATTTATGGGTTTGGAGTTATTTTAATTACTTTCATTGGGCAAAAAATTCAGAATAATGTCATTTTGACTTTCCTGGTTATTGTGGTGGCTTGCTCGGCACTAGAATATATTACAAGTTATTTCCTGGAAAAACTCTTCAAACTGCGCTGGTGGGATTATTCGAACAAAGAGCTAAATATAAATGGGCGAGTTTGCGCGCGTGATTCTCTTGCGTTTGGCTTTTACGGTTGTATCTTGATTTATTATATTGTGCCTGGATTTAATAACTTACTAGATCAGATACCAATTGAATTTGAGGCCGTGCTGGCTATATCTCTTGTAGTGGTATTTTTGTTCGATACGATAGCGTCCATCTATGCAAATAGCAAAGCCGCAAAATACATCATAGAAAACGCCAAACAAACCGGCGCAAAAATCGTTGGCGACCAAACTCATGAAATCAAAAGCAATGCTAAAAAAGCAATCAAAAAGCCTTTCACAAAAGAAGAGCGTGCAAAACGCGCCGTAAAAAGGCGGACCAAAAAGCAAGTCAAAAGACAGGCCAGGCAAAATAGGAAGGCTCGCTAACCTAGACCTTGTTAATAACTGGGATAACGATTGGTGTGTGGCCAGTGGCATCAAAGAGGATATGAGTAACATCTTCTTTGATTTCCTCTTTCAAGGCTTTCATCTCGGAATCTGATGAGGTAGAATGCTCGGTTTTTATGCGGAGGTAGTGGCGAATCTTGCCAATGAGTTCCTCGGAGTTATCTAGGTAGATAAAGGCACGCGAAACAATGTCTGGAGTCTTGATTAGGTGGCCGGTCTTTTTACTGATGGTTAGTACAATGATAAAAATACCTTCGCGAGAAATATGAATACGGTCTTTGACTACGGCTTCGTGGACAGGCTGGTCGGCATCATCATAGAGTTTGTTGCCGGCGTGAACGCGTCCGCATTTTTTGATCTTTTTATCCTTGGTAAATTCAATCACATCACCATCATCAGCAATAATAATACGATCTCTAGGGATACCAATGACATTTTCGGCCATTTCGGCATTGTGCTCTAGCATGTAGAACTCACCGTGATATGGCAAATAGTTGGTTGGATTGAGACGCGTAACAAAGTCAACATGATCCTCATAATAAGCGTGTCCAGAAAGGTGAAGCGGGCCGATATTGGTGAGGTGGGTTTTGCCATTTTGGATCACTTGGGCGCCTTCACGCAAGAGACCGTCAACGGTATTAACAACATGAGGCTCATTACCAGGAATTGGGTTGGAGCTAAAGATAATAGTATCGGTGCTTTTAATCTTGATGTATTTGTGCGCACCAGTAACCATGCGATTGAGTACAGCGTTAAGCTCACCCTGGGAACCGGTACAAACAATGGTGACCTTATCGTCTGGAAGTTTAATGATATCCTCCATTTTCATAATGGTATCTTTGGGCACCTTAATTTCTTTGGCGCGAAGTGCTACTTCTATGTTGTTAATCATGGAAAAGCCAGCAAAAGCTACTTTGCGGCCGCGCCTAGCGGCTTCTTGTAAGACTAATTCAATACGCGCAATCTGGGAAGAAAAGCAGGAGATAATAATGCGACCATTAGCATAATGATCCATGACCATACCAAAGGAATCGCCAACATCATACTCGGAATGAGGGTGATGGCCTGGGCTATCAATATTAGTAGACTCATTAACCATGAGGTCAATTCCCTCTTTCTTGACAATTTCGTCAATGCGCTCGTAGTCTGCTTGACGACCCATAGGGTTTTCTTCGTGACGCCAGTCGCCAGAGAAATAGATTAGGCCGTTTGGTGTACGGACAACAATGGCGGTGTTGCCAGGAATAGAGTGAAGCATATGGATAAATTCCACCGAAAAATGCTCTGACACCTGAAGTTTTTCGTGTTTCAATGGATCTACTACCTGGTAATTAAGATCTGGCTCGTCATCTAGCTCGGACATTTGGCGCTTGATCATGCCAATAGTAAAATCTGTACCATAAATAGGGGTAAGAGGATTGAATTTTGGCAAGAGATGACGACAAGCGCCAATGTGATCTAGGTGAGCGTGTGTAAAGAGGATGGCTTTAACCTTGTCTTTATTGTCTTCGAGGAACTTGATATCTGGGACAAGGTAATTTACCCCTGGATAATCAGCACCAGCAAAGAGCACTCCCATATCAATAACAATGATTTCTCCCTTGTACTCTAGGATGGTCATGTTTTTGCCGATACCAAACTCGCCGACGCCGCCAATAGGGATAATTTTGACGGAATCTGGATCTGGGCGAGCGTTTTTGAGCTGAGCGTGAGTAATCTGTGCGCCATTAAAACCATTATAACGAGATTTGTTGACAGGGATACCAATGATGTGCTGGGTAGCCTGTGCATTGACATCTTGAGAAAGCATCCTCTGATGATGGACCATCTCTCCTTTTCTAGTAGAAACAGAGAGGTTGACCTTGCGCTCAGCGGATTTTGACTGATTTTGAGTAGATTTTGAGCCATTTTTGCCCGATTTTGTGCCATTTTTAGCAGATTTTGCAAGCGTTTTTGCGCTATTTTGGCCTTTTTTGGCCTTCTGACGGCTATTTGCTACCAAGTGGGCATCCTTCCCACCTGGAGCAAAATTGCTGTTAAAATGACGGCTCTGGGCCTCTTCGAACCGTTCCTTGATGCTCGGCAAGCGTTTTTTGGCATTTTGCAGCAACTTAGCACGGCGTTCTTGTTCTTGTTGATTCATGTAAAAAATTCCTTTTAGTTCTTATTTCGTGTTCTCTATTACCTCAATAGAGAGCGATTCAAGTATTATTCAATGAATCTATTATAGCAAAAATTAGACATATACGCAAGCGCAAATTGAGCACCCTCTTGGTTGACACAAAAAACTTCCAGAAATTCTGGAAGTTTTGCCGATCTAATCTGAGACTTAACGAGTGTATTTTTCGTTCAAATCAGAATAATCGTAGAGTTCGTCATCATTAAACCACAGGCTGAGCTCTTTGTTGGCTTCCTCTGGGGTAGCAGAGGCGTGGACAAGATTTGGCACACCTTTTTTCTTGGCGTCAGAATAGCCGTAGCTCATGTGGGCGAAATCTCCACGGATAGTACCCATGTCAGCAGACTTCGGCTCGGTAGGACCAACAATCTTGCGAACTAGTGGGACAGCCTCAATACCTTCTAGACACATAGCAATCACTGGGCCAGTCATCATGTAGGCAACATTGTAACGGAAAATATCTTCTCCGTGACGAGTAATCATCTGACCAACATCTTCGTAATGCTTGTAATAGAGATCTTCGCCTGGCATAACCATCTTCATGCCAACAATTTTGAGGCCGACGCGCTCAAAGCGGTGAATGATTTCTCCAACAATGCCACGCTGGACAGCATCTGGTTTTAATACTACTAAACTGCGTTGAATTAAATCTTTTTCTTCATTCTTTTTTGCCATAAAACTCCTTTTTTTGATTATAACATTATTTATGGTTTTGAGAGTGAATTTCTAAGAAAAATTAGTGTTATAATTGAACCATGAAAGATGCTTATGTGATTGATCTAATACAAGATTTTTTGCAACATGTAGAGATTGAAATGGGCAGATCAATAAACACTGTGCGAAATTATGAGCTTTATTTAAATAGATTTTATGAGATTTGCTCAGAGTCGCTAAATCACGAAATGTCGCCAAAAGATATCGACGAGGAGATGTTGAGAAAATATCGTTTGAGACTAAATCGCCTAGAGACAGATGAGCGTCATACTAGACTAACTGCCACGACACAGGCTTACCATCTGATAGCACTGAGAGGATTTTTGAAATACTTAGCTAGACGAGGTATAAAATCTCTGGATCCATCACTGGTAGATTTGCCAAAGACGCACCGACCACAAGTAACATTCTTGCATTTTGACGAAGTCCAGAATTTGCTGGACCAGATAGATCTGGAAACGGAAACTGGGCTAAGAGATAGAGCTATAATTGAGCTATTATTCTCTGGTGGGCTACGGGTGTCAGAACTTTGCAATTTGAATCGTGATGATATTAATTTGGAGCGTAAAGAATTTGTGGTGCGTGGTAAAGGCAGCAAAGATAGACCAATTTTTATAGACGAGTCGGCGGCAGGTAGAGTAGCAGATTACTTGGCGGTGCGGCATGATAGTTTGCCAGCGTTGTTCTTAAATAATAGTAAAAATGCCGGCGTGGCTGACACTTCCGGAAACTATCGGAGACTAACACCTAGGAGCATTCAGCGCATTATTGAAAAATACACCAAGGCAGCGGGAATTACTAAGCATGTAACTCCGCACACCCTGAGGCACAGTTTTGCGACTGACCTTTTGATGAACGGCGCAGACCTGAGGTCGGTGCAATCGCTACTGGGGCATAGCAATATTTCCACCACACAAATTTATACGCATATCACTGATACACACCTAAAGGATGTGCATAAAAAGTTCCATTCGGAAACAAGCTAGAATAAGCCAACGGCTAATGAAAGTAGCCAATCTTTACAGACATAAACTGCGATAAAGGCGATTACTAGAAATGGGCCAAAGGCAATGGTTTTTTGGTGATTTTTGAATTTGGCAAAAACACCAATGATGCTGCCAAGAAAATTAGAGAGAAAGAGAGTGGTCAGAGCCAGCCACCAGCTGCCAAGAATTAGCGAGATGGCAAGCGCCAAAAGCCAATCTCCGCCACCGACTAATTTTTCTCCAGAAAAACGATAGAGAGAATAGTAAGTTCCGCCTAGCAAGCCAACACTACAAAAAATATCAAGTAAGGCCTTGCCCAGATGGCCCCATAAATTATGATTGATGGCGGCGTTGGTTAGGTTAAGAATAAGATAAATGGCGGCAAGGATGTTTACCAGGACGAGGATTTTGGTAGGCAGTAATTTCCACTTGGCGTCATAGACAAGCAAGATCCACATGGCAACAATGGCCGCCACGAGGATAAGTGCCATGGCGGCATTTAGGATGAGTTCGGAGAGATTGAGACTTACAAAAGTGCGAGAAAAGATAAAATACGCCGCAAGGGCTACAAAACTAAGACCTAGGCCGAGCTCGCTAAGAATTTCTGACGCACCAATCTTGGCACCACATTTTTTGCACTTCCCTTTTTGGATGAGCCAAGAGATGATGGGGATGTTTTCTGAGGCTCCAAGACGCTTGCCGCAAGAGAGGCAAACAGACCATTTGCCAGGGTTTTTCTTTCCCTGTTCTTTGAGGCGGATACGCCAAGCCTGACAGCAGGCAAAACTGCCGAAGGCAGCGCCAAAAATGAAGGCTGCGATAAGGATAAAGATTTCTAAGATAGACATAAATATATTGTAGCATAAAAATTAGGAGCCTTGATATGGGTAATTTTATGATAATTTTTGCTTGCTTTTTTCTTGCTTATGCTATAATATAAAAATAAGCGTAATACGAAGTAATTTTATTTAGCAACGCTAGAGAAAGGGTTATAATATGCCAAAAATATTAGGACAAACTAAGAAAGGGTTTACAATCATTGAAGTCGTATTGGTGCTTGCTATCGCTGGCCTTATCTTCTTGATGGTCTTCCTAGCACTCCCAGCCTTGCAGAGATCACAGCGTGATACACAGAGACGCGATGACCTAGCAAGATTCCAGACCGCAATTGCAAATTACCAGACGAACAACAGAGGAAAGATTCCAGGAAACGGCGTAACTGACAATACTGCATCTTTGAGAACGGCTTATTCTCAGTTCTTAATTAATTACCTTTGGGCTGGCGGAGATGAATTTGTAGATCCAGATGGTAATGAATATGTTATTGGCACAGTCTGTTCAAACCTCGCAACTAACAAGCCTGACGCAAATGTATGCCAGTCACTAGAAGCACGCACTGCAGCTGCCAGTGCTAATAATGAAACTATTACATATGATGGCGATGTCCCGACAGTGGAAAATCTTACATCCGTTGATCCTGCTTACGGTGGTGAACTTAACCACAGGATTTATGTATTCCAAAATGCACAATGTGAAGGAGAAAGCGTAATCGCTTCTACCGGTGTTCGCAAAATTGCTATTCAATATAAACTAGAAGGTGGTGGTGTTTACTGCGGTAATAACTAATACCTTTTCCCGAGGCGTTGCAAAATTGGTTTTTGTTTAAAACAAAAACTGGAAAAATACAAAAATCCCCAGTCCCCTCTGGGGATTTTTGGTGGGAAGATTATTTGTCGCCAGGTTTTTCTAGACGATAATAAATAGATGGAGCAAAACGAATTGGGGCTAGGATTTTTTGGGCACCTTTTTCCATTCTAACAAGATTCTTGGTGCCAAAGACTTTCTTTAGTCCTTGAGAACGAAAGTTAGAAACGGAAAGAACTTTGGTAATCTTGAAGCCCGTCTCTCTAAAGAGATTTTCTATATATTTTGGATGGTAGTTGAAGAATCCGTCTTTGTCTACATCGGAAAGATTAGCAACACGCTTGTCAAATGGGCTTTGCTTGGTCTTCCCTGTCATGTAGCGAGCGATGCGTGGCAAAGTACGCTTGTTGGCAACTTCTATCACGGCAACACCACCTGGACGCAAAATGCGATAAAGCTCTTTTAGGACTTTGTCCATGTCTTTGAAATGATGCGTGGCACGAATCATCATGAGGGTAGAAAACTCACCATCCTTGAATGGTAGGCTGTAAATATCTCCTTGTTTGGTATGGAGCTTTTCTCCATACTTTTCTTTGGCTTGAGCAAGCTCTGTCTTGCTGTAATCAAATAGTGTAGCAGATTTAGCACGGGGCAAATACTCATCCGCGAGACGGCCATATCCACCTGCGATATCAACAAAATTGTCCATATTGTGTGGGAGAAGTCTGCGAACAGCCATGCGGTCGGCGGCATCTTCATATTTTCTATCGGCATCTTCCCAAAAGATTTTCTTGTAGTCGTAGCCATTGTAATCAGAAATAGACTTCCTGGTAGCTTGTTTCTTTGACTTGGTAGGTTTTTTAGCATTTGTCATGCTATACATTATACACCGAAACTAGACATTCCTAAAGAGGAGTTTTTTGATTTTTTGGACGATAGGATCAACTTCTGGCAAATTGAGGAAATATCCAGCAATGATATAAGCTACAAAACTAGCAAAAGAAATCACGAGGAACTTTGGCAAAGTAGCGAGAATGGATACATCGCTAGAGCGTAATGGCAAGAACTTGGTCATGGAATAACAAACTGCTCCGGCGATAATGGTAGCAAGCAGCATCTTGGCAGAAGCTTTCCAGAAATTTTTGTTAAGTAGCTTTTTGCGGCTGGCGCGCTGAAGCAAAGCTATCAAAATGACGATTTCTAGCAAAGCGCCAATAGATTGAGCATAGCCTAAGCCCTCTGGACCAAAACCGGCCATCGTGAAAAACACTGCTAGGAGCGTAGAAAGACCGACCGCAACAATACTAACAATAAATGGCGTCTTGGTATCTTGGCGGGCATAGAAGCCGCGTGAAGCGATATGGAAGACCGAGCGTGCAAAAATAGCGATCACAAGTGTACCAAGGACGGAAGCAATCAGCAGGTCGCCGCCGTTTTTGATGAAAGAAACTACATAGCCGCGTCCAAAATAGGCAATGGCGGCAATAGGCAAGGAAATCCAAATGATAGTCCTAAGAGCAGCCCGGAAAGTAGCGTAATATTCGTCTTCTTTGCCTTCGCCAATATCTTCGGTCATTTTAGGGAAGAAGGCAGTAGAGATAGCAACCCCAATGAGGTTGACTGGCATCTGGTGGAGCGAAGTAGCCTGCTGATATGAACGCATAGCACCGGCACCCATGCGAGAAGACAGGTTAGTATTGACGATGGTATTAACATAGTCAATACCCTGGTCAAGAGAGCGGGCTGGGAGGAGCTTTAGGACGCTTCTAAAGCCGTGGTTTTTCCAGTAAATTTTGAATTCATAATCCACACCTAGCCCAAAGAGGCCGATGAGCGAGATAATAACTTGCAAAATTGCACCAAAGACTACACCAATAGCTACACCCATAATGCCGCCCTCAAAGATTTGAACGCCAAAGATATTGATACCATTGGTGAAAAATACGATGCCAATTAAGATACCAATATTGTAAACTGCTGGGGCAAGGGCATAAAATACAAAGCGTCCAACAGCTTGCTGAATGCTAGAAAGCACCGTAGCAATAGACATTAGGAATGGATTGATAGCAATCACACGCATCATGTTGATAGCCAAAATAGTGCCAGGCTCATCTAGACCTGGACCAACAATATAACGGACAAGCGGATCGGCAAAAATCATGATGAGGATTGAGGCAATAAGCGTAGCAAGAGCCATGAGGTTGAGCACACTAGAGCTCAAGTGCCAGGCAGACTTTTTATTGCCATTAACTAAGCGCTGATTGAATACTGGAATAAAGGAAACTGCTAGAGCGCCAGAAGTCAGAATGAAGAACATGAAATCTGGAATAGTGAAAGCAGCAGTATAGGCATCAATACCGGTTGGATAAGTGTCCAAATAATATGAGTTTAGTAAGCGATCGCGAAAAATCCCAAGCAAGGCTGAGACAAAAGTAGAACTAGCCAAGATAATAGCTGAGGCCTTGATAGAAAATCTAGCATTGGCCATAGCTACGATGGATTTAAATTTGGGAGCTTTCATCAATATTTATTATAGCATAAAGCGGCCAGAGAGTTAAAATTAGCTATAACACCAGTTTCTCGTCTTGTCGGTTTTCGTCTAAAATAATTCAAGTGGTAATCTTTGCTGTGCCCAACTAAACGGTACTCGCAAAGTATTACCACTTGAATTATTTATAGGAAAACCTCTTTTAAAGACTCGCAACTAGTGTTATATCTAATCTAGCAAAGGCATATTTCAAACACGCAATTATTGCAACTTTAAAAGAGGCTCGCCCTGTAAGTAAATAAACTAGCAATACTTTACGAGTACCGTTTGGTCGGGCGCAGTAAAGATTGCTAGTTTATTTACTTTAGGCGAGAGCCGACGAGTTGCAATAATTATGTGTTTGGAAGATGCCGAAATTAAATTAATGCAACTTAGCAGCAGCTGGAAGTACAGTGCCTTCCATCAAAGGCGCAATTTCCTCTTCTTCCAAAGTTTCATTTTCTAAGAGTGCCTGAGCAACGCGATCTAGGACCTTGGTATTAGCCTTGAGTACGGCCTCAGCACGATTGGCGGCCTCATCGGATAGCTTCTTGATTTCTTTATCGATGAGCTCCGCAGTCTTTTCTGAGTATGGTTTGCCAGTGGAAATAGTATAGTATCTAGTGTCGGCAGCTTCTGGGAAAACTAGGTTGCGAGTATCAGAACCCATGCCTTCTTCTACGATCATTTCTTTGGCTAGTTCGGCAACATTTTTGAGATCGGAAGATGCACCAGTGGTAATATCGTCATCACCAAAGATAAGTTTCTCAGCAATTCTACCACCCATGGCCCGAGCCAAGACATCTTTTAGCTCGTAGATATTCTTGTAACTGCGATCTTCTGGAGGCAAGAACCAAGTAACGCCACCAGTGTGTCCGCGTGGGATAATGGTAATCTTGTGGACTGGGTCAGAATCTGGTAAGACATGGCCAACAACAGCGTGTCCTGCTTCGTGATAAGCAGTGAGTTTGCGTTCAAAGTCGTTCATAACTTTGCTCTTTCTCTCTGGGCCAATAGCAACACGCTCAAAAGCCTCTGTAAGATCAGCATTGGAAATACTCTTGTGTCCAACTCTGGCGGCGGTGATGGCGGCCTCGTTGGCGATATTGGCAAGGTCTGCACCGGAAGAGCCAGCGGTCTTGGCGGCTAAGGCATCTAGTTTGACATCTTTTTCTATTGGTTTGTTTTTGAAATGAACTTTGAGAATTTCTAGACGGTCTTTTCTCTCTGGCAAAGTAACATTGACATGGCGGTCAAAGCGGCCAGGGCGAAGCAAGGCTTTGTCTAGCATATCTACACGGTTGGTAGCAGCAATCACGATGACGCCAGAATCGTTGTCAAAGCCATCCATTTCTACCAAGATTTGGTTGAGAGTCTGCTCGTCTTCTCTGCCGGCTCCACCACGAGCGTCACGCTTGTGCGCTACGGCGTCGATTTCGTCAATAAAGATGATGGATGGGGCGTTTTTCTTGGCTTTGCTAAACAGATCACGGACGCGGGAGGCGCCGACACCAACAAACATCTCTGCAAATTCTGAACCAGAAATGGAAAAGAATGGAACATTGGCTTCGCCGGCTACAGCGCGAGCCATAAGTGTCTTGCCGGTGCCTGGATCGCCAGCGAGCAAAACTCCACGAGGAATTTTAGCACCGAGTTTTTCGTATTTTTTAGGATTTTTGAGAAAATCAACGATTTCTGTTAAATCTTGCTTGGCAGATTCGTTGCCAGCAACATCGGCAAATTTGACTCTCTTTTTGTCTGGGCCGTAGAGTTTGGCTTTGGCTTTGCCAAAGCCCATGGACTGATTGTTCATAGATTGAGCCTGGCGCATCAAGTAGGCAAAGAGAATAATCATAGCAAGGATAGGACCAACAATCACTGCAACATCTAGGATTGTGCCCCAAATGTTTGAAGCCTCGGCGTATTCTATGACTGGATATTTTTCCTGGCATTTGGTGAGGTCTTCGCCGTTTTTGCCTTCGCATTTGTTCTGCAAACCTTGATCATAGAGCGTACCGGAAGCGTCTTTACGAGAAATTTGGGTAGGCTGGTCTTTGTCCTTTAGGGTAATTTTGAGCTCGGAGCCAGTAACGGTGATTTTTTTGATATTGCCGTTTTCGTCGTTGGCGCGAGTAATAACATCAGAAAGTGGAACTTCCTCCATGTGGTTCTGAGGGGTGAGAAAAGCAACTAAAGCTAAACAAATTAGAACTAGAATAAACACAAAAGAGATTCTACGCGCGTTGTTACTGGCGTCTTGTTTCTTCTGTGGACTTTTATTTGTAGAATGTGGCACAATAAAAAACTCCTTAATACTTATATTATATCATGTTTATTCAAAAGTTGGGCCGTCTTCTGGAAATGGATCTTCATCAAAAAGCTCAATATCATCTTGCCACGGATCAAAGGTTTTGTTATTAGAGTGGGTATGCGAGCCATGCAGAGAATGTCCGCCGGCGCGATAAAGACCGTCTCCTGCGCCAATAGCAAGATTGGAATCTCCATCATCATAATCGTTAGAACCATAGGGGTTAAAACCGAGCTCTAGCAAAAAGCGTGATGGAGTAGAATAACTTTGCGAGCCAAAGGCAAAGCGCGATTTGGCAAAAGTTAGGAACAATTGTTCCCTGGCGCGAGTCATACCAACATAAGCCAAGCGGCGCTCTTCTTCTAATGCTTCGGCTGAATCAGAGCGTTCGCTAGGGAAAAGGCCTTCTTCCATGCCAACAATGAAGACCACAGGGAATTCTAGGCCCTTAGCGGCGTGCAAGGTCATCAAGGTGACAGAGTGTTTGTCGGACGATTCGTCGGCAGAAGACATCAGTGCGGCATCAGCTAGAAAATCTGCCAAGGTTTCGTAAGGAACAGCGTTACCGGCTAAGACATTGAGGTTTTCTAAGCGATCTTCCCAACCAGGTGTGCCATCGTTTAGTAATTCTTCAAAATTAAAGTAAGCTATGGTTTTTCGGACTAGTTCAGATGGCACTAAATTAGTAGTGCTAGCATGCTTGAGATAGTCTTGGAGAATCTGAATAGAATTTTTGGCGCGAGCAGAAATCCCATCCAAGAGACTGCCGTTTAGTAACGGATTTTCTTCTGGATGTGCAGCAGAAATAGCATCTAAGCGTTCAACAATTTTGTTAAAAGTGACATTGCCAACACCAGACAAAATATTTTTGAAAATACGCTCCAAACTAATTCTGTCGTGTGGGTTGACTATTAGTTTGAGGATAGCTAGAGCATCTTTTACTTCTTTGCGATCATAGAATCTGACACCACCAATAATTTTGTAGGGGACGCGGGCGGCAATGAAAGCTTTTTCAAAGGCGTAAGACTGGGCGTTGGTGCGATAGAGAATGGCAAAGTCTGAATACTCGCGAGACCTAGCAGATTTTTCTTTGATAATTTGGTTGGCCACCCAAGCTGCTTCCATACTTTCGTCGGCCAAACCCTCAATCGTAATTGGATCGCCGTCGCCAGATTCAGTGAAAAGTGTTTTATTAGTGCGAACCTTGTTATTATTAATGATTTTCTGAGAAGCTTTTAGAATGTTGCCAGTGCTACGATAATTTTGCTCAAGTTTGATAACCTTGGCCTTTGGAAAATCGTGAGTAAAATTAAGGATATTAGTAAAATCTGCACCACGCCAAGAATAAATTGACTGCCAATCGTCACCAACAACACAGATATTTTGTTCTTTCCCTACTAAAAATTTTACAAGATGATATTGAACGGAGTTAGTGTCTTGATACTCGTCTATCAAAATATGTTTGAAACGCTCCTGCCATTTTTTTCTAATGTCGGGATTTTGTTCAAAGAGCTTGGCAGTTTTTAACAAAAGATCGTCAAAATCTAGAGCATTAGAATTTTGCTTTTCCCTCTCATATTTAGCGTAGACTTCGGCCGTTTGTTTGAGGTTAGGATAGTAGGCCTCTTTTTCTAAATCGGCTGGGGTTTTGTAATCGTTTTTACATTTACTAATGACGGATTGGACGGCTTTAGGCTTGAGGTTTTTACTGTCATAATGTCCTGCCTTGATAATACGACGAACTAAGGAGACTTGGTCTTCGGTATCGTAAATGACAAAGTTGGTGTCAAGTCCGGCAGCAAGATGCTCGATGCGAAGAATTTTGACACAAATGCTATGGAAAGTACCCATGTAGGGCATAAAAGAATATGGCGGATCGGAAGGATCTTGTTGATTATTTATTAAATTCCAAAGACGCCGACGCATTTCACCAGCGGCTTTATTGGTAAAAGTAACTGCCAAGATATTGTGCTCGCTAATTCCGTGAGTAATAAGATTGGCAATGCGATGAGTCAAGGTCTTGGTCTTACCAGAGCCGGCGCCAGCCAAAATCAAAAGTGGACCCGATAAAGTTTCTACTGCCTCCTTCTGGGCAGGATTAAGACCTTTGATAATATCCATTAGATAATTATAGCATTAAATGCCGGTAAGCGGTGCGATATCAGCGCCAAGTTGGCGAAGTCTAGCAGCAAAATCTTGATATCCACGGTCAATAGAATATGTATTACGCAAAATGGATGTGCCAGGAGCAGCCAACATAGCAATCAGAATTACCACTGCCGGACGAAGAGCTGGAGGAGAAACTAGCTCTGCTGGTCGCCAATTAGTAGGACCTTCCACATAAACTCGGTGGGCGTCTAAAAGCTCTACTTTGGCATTTAGTTTTGTAAGGTCCGTAGTATAAACGGCTCGATTTTCAAAAACCCAATCATGAATCAAAGTGCGACCACGAGCCGAGGCGGCAATGACAGAAAAGAATGGCAAATTATCAATATTGAGACCTGGGAATGGCATGGGATGGATCTTGTCGGTAGGAGCTACCAAATCAGTCTTTTTAATAGTTAGATCCACCAGACGAGTATTGCCGTTATTAGCAAGATACTCTGGACTTCTCCTGATGTCTGCGTTCATGCTTTTTAGGATTTCTAGCTCGATTTCTAGAAATTCTATTGGAGCACGACGAATAGTGATTTCTGAATGAGTAGTGAGTGCTGCAGCGATAAAAGACATGGCTTCGATTGGGTCTTCGGATGGAGAATATTCGATGCTAGTATTGATGCGGGATTTTCCAATAACGGTAAGGGTAGTAGTACCAATACCCTCAATCTTGATGCCAAGTGAACGCAAAAAGAAACAGACATCTTGGACCATATAGTTTGGAGAGGCACCAACAATGGTAGTCTTTCCTGGATAAAGAGCGGCGGCCATTAAAACATTTTCGGTGACAGTGTCGCCGCGTTCTGTTAAGACAATGCGCTTTTCTTTCTGAGAACTAAGCAGAGAAGAGGAAACCGTTGCATCATAAAAACCACTATTTTTGACGGCGTCAACTTCTAGACCAAAATTTCTAAGTGCACGAAGATGCGGCTCTATGGTACGCACGCCCAGTGAGCATCCACCAGCATAGGGAAGTCTAAAGTGGCGAAATTTATGCAAAAGTGGCCCCAAAAACATGATAATGGAGCGAGTTTTTCTGGCGGCTTCAACATCGAGATTTTGGATTTTTAATTCATGTGGTGGTATAATTTCTAAATCTTGATTGCGATTAATCCAGCGACATTTAATGCCAATAGATTCTAAGACTTCGATGATTCTAAAAACTTCTTCGATACGAGCAAGATGGCGCAAAGTAGTTTTGCTGGAATTTAGCAAACTAGCACAGAGCAAGGCCACAGCGGCGTTTTTGCTGGTATTGATGGTGATTTCTCCGCTTAGCTCTTTCCCGCCTTCGATATAAAGGCTCTGAGAAACAGAGGTATTTACAGAGAGAATTGGGCTGCCTAGAGCTTGGGAAAGTTTTTTGATCATGTCGAGCGAGACATTCTGCATGCCTTTTTCGATACGATAAATCGCTGGCTGAGAGGTACCAACAAGCTTGGCGAGCTCAGCTTGAGTAAGCCCTCTTTCTGCACGAAGGTGGGCAACTACTCCACCGATTTCCTGCTGGTAAGTAATTTTCCTCTCTTTTTTTGACATAACCAAATTATATCACAAGATGAATAATTTGGAAAGTAGAAAAAAGCTATTTTGCGCCACAAACGACATTATTGGCATGGACCCAACCGTCTAGTGATCCGCCATCTAGAAATTCTCCTGGATTAGGTGCAACGCGTACGATTCCGCCTTTTTTGATAAACGAATCGATTGGGTCGGTCACTAAATATTCTTGATCCTGTGGGCCAAAATCGTGAGTGTTGACATATTCAATAATTTCTTGAAGCAAAGCTGGAGACATAATGTATTTACTAACATTAACTAAGTTGGATGGAGCAGATTTTGGATCTGGTTTCTCCACAATATACTCGAGACAACCTTTCTCGTCAGCAGATAAAACACCGTATTTAGAAATATCTTCGCCGGAGATTTCGTTGCCCAAAATAGCACAATCTTCTGGAGATTTAACTGCGGCAAGTAAAGATTCTGCGGCAGATTCGCCATTTGGGTTCCAAATAAAATCATCACCCATAAAGACAAAGACTGGCTCGTTGATATTGTATTCCGTAACAGCAAGAGCAATTGGCACGGCAGTGCCATATTTGCTAGATGGGTCTTGGGAAATGTAATGGATTTTGACATTGTCAGGAAGTGTCTTGGCTAATTTGAGACGGTCAGATTTGCCACGCTCTTCTAGGTATTGATTAAGAGCAATATTGTCTTTGTAAAATTCCCGTACTTGGCAAGGTTCAACATTAGAAATGACCATATAAATGTCTGTTACACCAGCAGCAATGAGCTCTTGAACGGAATAATCAACTAGCGGACGATTCCCTACCGGCAACATGGATTTTTCGATAATTTTAGTAATTGGCAACCTTCTAGTGCCCCAACCAGCAACCGGAATGATGGCTTTGGTGATTTGGCTCATTTTATCTCCTTGATTTTTGGTACGCCCTTCTTAGCGCGTTTCCTTATTATAGTTATAATACTCCAAATTTCGCCAAGTGCAATATAGATAAAGAATCCGGCGATAAGTGCTAGCAAGCTAGGCAGAACAGAAGACAGGGCGTCGCCCACAAAATAAGCAATAATAGAAAAAGGCACCAAGATAAGCGCGGAGAAAACTTGCAACTTGATAATGGATTTACGAGGCATCTTGGAACGGACCATAATGGAAAAATCGCCAATTTCTTGGGGTATCTCGTGGGCGGCGGTGGCAACAGCGGACAAAATGCCAGTGCCAAGACCAGAGGCAAAAGAGGTGCCAATCACAATACCATCCATGGCAGTATGTAGGCTGTCAACAATCAGCATAGCATAGGCCTGCTTTTTGTTTTGAAAATCTTTGTGCTCGCCATGTCGATGAAAATGGCCAGCCAGAGCGCCAATGATAAAACAGCTAAATATACCTATAGCAACCAGCAAGGCAACCTGCCAGACTGGAAGCTCCCCATCTTCTAAGACCTCTGGAATGATGTCACCAAAAGCGGCATAGAGTAAGACTGCGGCTGCAAAGATGGTGCTGTATTTTTGGAAGATTTTGGCAGCCTTGGAATCAGTAAGAAGTAGAAAACCACCGGAAAGTGACAGAATAGCCGTAACGGCGGTAATCAAAATCATGATGATTAATTCAATCATATTAGTATTATACTATCTGATTTTAGTTTTCGTCAATTGTAGTAATCAAAGCCGGGCGCCACTCAGTTGGCAAATCTTCTAGGCCCAAGAATTTGGCGATGGTAGCTGCAATATTGCTAAGGCCGGCGTCTTCTAGTTTAGCAAAATCGTATTTGTCGTGGTTGTCGGTATTGTCGTAGATGACAAAAGGCACTGGGTTGGTGGTATGCGCGGTTTTGGAATTGCCTTCAGCATCAGTTAGTTCTTCGGCATTGCCATGATCGGCAGTGATAATAAGCACCCCACCTAGTCTATCTACCTCTTTGGCAATGCGGGCGAGCTGAATGTCTATAGCTTCGATAGCGGTAATAGTAGGCTCTAGCTCAGCAAAGTGTCCCACCATATCCCCACCTGGGAAATTGAGACGGACAAAGTTGTATTTATCAAGATTATCTATGACAGCATCAGCAATTTCTGCAGATTTCATCCATGGGCGGGTATCAAATGGCTGAGTGTCAGACTCAATTTCGATATGCTCTTCGCCAGGAGCTTTTTGATAGCTATTGCCATTGAAATAATAGGTAATATGGCCAAATTTGACAGTTTCGGAAACTGCAAGTTGGCGAATGCCGTGTTGGCCAAGGAAAGTATTCAGGGTTTTGTTTATTGTGATAGGATCTACCAAGCGATGCTCTGGAACATGAGTGTCGGAATTGTATTCGGTAAGACCAGCAAAATAGACATCTGGTTTGCCATGATGTAAAATGTTGTTTTTGTCGTAATAAGTGCGGTCAAAGAATGAGAAATCGTTGTAGGTCATGGCCATTGCAAATTCAATAGCGCGGTCTGCACGAAAATCATAATAGATAAAGGTATCGCCATCTTCTACTCTGCCAACCGGCTTGCCGTTTTCAACAATTACAAATGGCGGAATGTACTGATCTTGAATGCCTGGATCCTTTTCACGGAAAGTATTAATGGCAGAAGTAGCCGAAGTAAAACGGTGATAAGCTTCGCCACAAACAATAGCATCCCAGCCAGCTTTAACTATATCCCAATTGCTCTCATAGCGATCTGCTACAAAAACCATACGACCACCACCAGAGGCAATGCGATAGTCTGGATGATCAGTAAATGCAGAGATAAATGCCTCTAATTCTGAGACATACTGAAGTGCAGATTGAGGTGGTGTGTCACGCCCATCCAAGACAACATGAATACGGATGCGCTTGATTCCTTCTGAATGAGCCTGCTCAATCATGCGCTCAAGATGATAGATGCTACTATGAACATTCCCATCAGAGAAAATACCAGCAAAGTGGAGCGTGGAATTATTCTGCTTGGTACGCTCAATGACCTCGGTCCAAGCTTCTGACTGCCAAATTCTACCAGTATTGATTGCTTCGTTAATCTGGGCGACACCTTGTTTGATTATCTGTCCAGCGCCAATAGCGTTGTGACCGACTTCGGAATTACCCATATCGCCTGGCAAAATACCAACAGCTTCACCGGAAGCAGCAAGGCTGATAGTCTTGTAATTACCGACTGCATAATTCAAAAATTCTGTATGGGCTTGTTTGACAGCATTACCAACTAAATCCCGGCGCAAGCCTACACCGTCGAGCACTGCAAGAACTACTGGCCCATTATAATCTAATTTCATAAGTGTTGCCCACTCCTTTAGTTATTTACTTGTATACATTATAACATAGTTAGAGAAGACGGCGAAGTATTTTCCAGAAATTGTCTAAAGAAAATACTATGCCGGCCTACCAAGTAGCTGGAACATATTTTGTTTGTAGGTCTCTACCCCTGGTTGGTCGAATGGATTGACGCCACTGATTTTAGCGGAAATTGCACAAGATAGCTCAAAGAAATAAATAAGCTCACCAATAGTGCTGGCGGACAAATTTGGAATTTCTATCTCTAGAACTGGGATACCGCCTAGACGATGCGCCCTAACGGTAGCTTCTAGAGCCTTTTGGTTGATAGCGTCTAAATTGTTTCCGGCTAAATAGTTGAGACCATCAAGATTTGCTGGATCATTTGGCACGACAATGGAGCGTTGAGTTGGCGTTGTAATTTTTACAACGGTTTCAAAGAGGTTACGCCTGCCCTGTTGGATATATTGCCCCATAGAGTGCAAATCTGTAGTATAGACTACCGAAGCTGGGAAAATGCCTTGGTTTTGTTTGCCTTCTGATTCTCCAAAAAGCTGCTTCCACCACTCGTTAAAAGTGGCTAGGCGTGGATCAAAAGTGGCCAGAATTTCTGTTTCCCTGCCCTGTTCGCGATAAAGATTTTGACGGATGATAGCATAGCGGGCAGCCTCTCTGGCGGTGGAAGCTGAGGTATCCACCGTAGCGGCGCTCATAGTAGTAGCAAATTCCGTATCTACACCAATGGAAGCCTTGCGCGCACTGTCTAGGAGCTCAGTAATATTAACTCCGGCCACTGCCATAGGTAGCAATCCCACAGCGGTCAAGACCGAATAACGACCACCAATATTATTAGGGATGACAAAACGCTGGTAGCCATTCTTGACTGCTTCATCATGCAGAGCGCCCTTTTCCGCGTCGGTAGTGACATAGATTCTTTCTTTGGCACCTTTTTCTCCGTATTTGGAAAGTAGTGCCGCCTTTAGGATGCGGAAAGCGAGTGCCGGCTCTAAAGTGGTTCCAGATTTAGAAATGACATTGATGGAGAAATCGTGATTGCCGATTTCGGCAGAGAGACGGTTGATTTCGGCAGAGCTGATAGAATTTCCGGCATAGACAACTTTAGTGCGAGAAGTATTGCCTAGCGCATCAATGACGGCTTTGTGCCCAAGATAAGAACCACCGATACCTATGCAAATAAGATAATCGGAATCACTATTGATTTTGGTAGCTGCTTGGCCAATACGAGTGAACTCGTCTTGATCCACTGGGACTGTAAGCCAGCCAGACATGGGATCGGTCTTGATTTCGGCTAATGCCCGTTCTGCAGCGGAAAAATCGGAAACATGCAAAGTGGTATCAGTGAGAAATTTTATCATTTTACCTCCAGAATTATACTATATATTATATACCAATTGCGGGCTCTGTTGGGCATTTTTCTAAAATACCATAAATGGCATCGTGCTCAGCTTGCGTCACCCAAAGATGATACTTATATTTGACGGAAACTTGGCGGGCTACATATTGGCAGCGAAAAAGTTTGTTTGGCGGAAGCCAGGTGGCGGCATCACCATCAGACTTTTGTTGGTTAGCGGAGCTATCAACGGCGATAAGGTTAAGTGGATCAGTAGCAAGCTGGTAGCGCTCTTCCTTAGACTGATACTGAGCGCCTTTTTGCCAGGCATCAGAAAGAGCCACAATATGATCAATCTGAATCTTAGAACTAAAATCTGATTTTTGATAGAAAGTCATAGTGTTTCCGGTATAAGACTCTGTAAAAGTGCCAGAGACTACATTACAATTATCATCTAGCACCGCAGAATCTCCCACCTCGCGCTTGATGATGATTTGACGAAGGCTACAGCCATCAATGTTTGGCCAGCTACTATAAAATTCCGTACGAGCATAGCCAGTTTTAGGAGCGCGACCTTTGATGTCTAATTTTTCTAAAACGGCCAGCGCGGAGTTTTCCGCTGGAGTTTCCGAAGTGACACCAAGCGGCTCTACACTGGTAATTTCTGTTTCGTAGCTGCTGGAATTAATAATTATCCAGCCAAGCACAGCGACAACAAAAGCAATGATGGAAATAAGCCGACGAGAACGATGCGAAACTTTCATAGATTATCCCATTAGTAGCACATCTTGCTAACCTATCCAAGCACTAGCTCGATAAATTATTTATCGTCTAGAGAATCAAGACCTGGCAGAGCTTCTCCACAGAGGAGTTCTAGTGCGGCACCACCACCGGTAGAAATGAGACCATACTCTAGGCTAGAATCAGTTTTTTGGAGACCCTCAACAAAGCCGGTGGTATCTCCGCCACAAATAACCGAATAGATTTCTGGGTGGTGACCAAGGTATTCGGCTAGAGCCGTAGAACCTTTGGCGTAATCTGGATTTTCTACTAAGCCTAGAGTACCATTCCAAAGCACAGTTTTGGCAGAAGACAGCAAATCCAATATTTCTTTGATGGAAGCATCAGCCACATCTAGCTTGGCGCCAGATTCATCCGTAACAAAATCTGAGGCAATGTAAATTTTGTCTGTATTTCCTACCGTCTTGGTTAGATCTTCTACTTGGTGGTCTGCGATATCAGCGGCAATTTTGCCACCAACGATGATTTTGTCTGCTAATGGAAGTAGCTTTTTGATTAGCGGCTCTTTGTCTTCTACTTTGGCTCCACCAATAATGACAATGAATGGGTGGGTAGGATTGGTGATTAACTTAGAAAGAGATGTCACTTCTTTTTCTAGGAGTGGGCCAGCAATAGAGGCTAGCTCTGAGGTGATAGCAGAAGTGGAAGCGTGTGCGCGGTGAATGACGGCAAATCCATCTTGGACAAAGATGTCTGCGTGGGTGGATTCAGCGATTTCTCTAGCAAATTCTGAGGAATTAGACTCTTCGCCAGCAAAGAAACGGAGGTTTTCTAAAAGTAAAATTCCACCAACTGGCAGCTTTTCTACGGCGTCTTCTACATCTGGGCCGGAAACATCATTAACAAAGAAAACTTTGCGTTCTGGCAAGAGGTCTTTGAGACGCTCGGCAACTGGAGCTAGGGATAAATCTGGCTTTTTCTCTCCTTTAGGGCGTCCTAAGTGAGATATTAAAATAATGCGGCGAGCACCTTTTTTCTCTAATAACTCTAGAGTAGGGATAGTTTCGCGGATGCGTAAATCATCTGTGATTTGACCATCTTTGATTGGTACATTGTAATCTACGCGTACCAAAACGGTTTGCCCACGAACATTAGCGTCTTTTAGACTCTGCTTATTAAACATAATACCTCCATAAAATATATTATATACTAGATGCGCACAATTTTGATAGTGTCTGTGCCACCAGCGATATCTTTATGCCCAGAAATAATAACTGCCAAAATATCTTGCTTGTCTTCTCTAATTTGCAGATAGCCGGAATCTTTGAGCTCTTGCGCTAGCTCTAGACCGTATCGTTCGGAATATGGACGGACAAAGGCGGAATTAGCATAAGTAAGCGCAAGCTGACCTGCTACCCTGGCGTTACTGGTAACTGTGACGATTGGCAAAGTAGGCCGTTGGGAAGCAATGGCAGCAGCGGTAGCACCTGTAGCAGTCTGACAAACGATGACATCAGCATCGATTTTTTCGGCCAAGCGCACTACGCCATCAGCGATAGCATCGTAATTTTTGCGAGCACCAGTAACTTCATTGTTGATTGGCGAAACATGGGAGTGATTCTGAGTGTAGAGAATTACCTTTTTCATGGCCTTGACGGCTTCTACGGGATATTTGCCATTGGCGGTTTCGTCTGAGAGCATCACAGCATCAGCTCCCTGAATAACAGCGTTAGCTACATCGGAGACCTCGGCACGGGTTGGCTCTGGATTTTCCACCATAGAGCCCATCATCTGAGTAGCTACGATGCAGAGCTTGGAATGCTCGCGACACATAGCAATAAGTTTTCGCTGGACAATAGGCACAACTTCTGCACCGGCTTCTACAGCCATATCGCCACGAGCGACCATTATACCATCGGTAGCCCTGACAATAGCTTCCATAGTTTCGTCGGACTCGATGGCCTTTTTGGTTTCTATCTTAGCAATGATCTGAGCGGTGGAACCGTGAGACAATAAGATCTGACGGAGTTTTTCAATATCTTCGGCAGATTGGACAAAAGAAAGGGCAACATAATCAAAATCACGAGATGCGCCAAATTCAATATCTGCCATGTCTTTTTCGGTGATAATGTCACCACCGAAATCAGTATCTGGAAGATTGAGACCTTTGTGGCTCATAATGAAGCCGTCATTTTCTACCTTAACTTTGATGGCGGTGTCAGAGACAATTGCTGTAACATGGGCTTTGATTTTGCCGTCAAACATCGAAATCGGCTCATCAACTTTGACTTTTTCGGCAAGGTTGTATTGAACTGGAATAATATTGCTGCCATCGTGCTCGGTGATACCATGATCTAAGATTAGCTCATCGCCGGTATGGACATCCATGTGGTTTCCTTTGATGTCACCAAGGCGAATCTTAGGCCCTTGGAGATCCTGCAAGATAGCAACAGAACGGCCTTTTTTGGCGGCAGCTTTTCTGATCCATTCGATTTGCTGATCGCGTTCAGTGTATTCGCCGTGAGAAAAATTTAGGCGACAACCATTAACGCCAGCCATAATTAATTCTTCGATCTTCTCTTCTGAGAAAGTAGCAGGGCCAACAGTGGCAAGGATTTTAGTGCGTTTAAACAATTTACTCATATCTATTATTTTATCATAAAAAGTTTAATTCTAAAGTTTTTATGGTAAAATAGAGACAGTAAAGAATTTATGGCAAAGAAGAGAAAGAATCAGCTAAAGAGATACTACTCGTATCCAGAAAAACCGGAGCCGTTGAATTTTCCGATTGAACCAATCGCTCACAAGTTTGCAGTGGGGGTGATTTGCTTGTGCTTGGTGCTAGTGCTGGGAAATATGATTGCGCATTTCATCTTTGATCCAGAGCGCGCAGCCAAGCGTGAGATGGAAAGTTTGGCCAAAGATTACTATGAGAACTATTATTATGATAATTTTACCGCCAACATACCTGAGGATGAACTAGAGATTGCCTTTATGACTTATGCAGATTATGGTTTTCCACCAGTTTATCTGAGACAACTTTTACTTTTTGACGATGAACGACATGCGGATTCCAGAAGCTATTTTACGGGGCAATATTTCTGTAATACCAATCATACCGCGGTGACTTTTGTACCACATGCGCCATACGGCAAGACGGATTATACCGCCAAATACGAATACGAGTGTGAGTGGGATACTACACATAGAAAGTAGCTTGCTAAAAACACATAAATCTGATAAAATAAATGCAAGGTCTCGTAGTATAACGGTTAGTACAACGGGTTTTCATCCCGTCAATAGGAGTTCGACTCTCCTCGAGATCACCAAGTATTGACATTTTCCGTAAAGTGTGATATAATAAAAAATAGAGCCATTTGGCTCCTTTTTTATGCAAAAAAATACCCCCGGAATAAACCGGGGGCTTTCTAAGGAGTATTTATTTGGTTAGAATAGACTATACGCAGCAAAGAGTGGCGCAAGTGTATTCGATTCGGTGGACATAATCTTGATGAAGATGTCTAGGGCTACACCAATAACATCTTTCCTAGTATCACCCATTGTGTCACATGCAACGGCCGCCCTGTAAGCCTCAGCGTTTTCTGAATCGTGCCGACTAAGGACAATAGCGTTTCCATTCGCATCACGAACTGGCTCGCCATCTTCTCCAAGTTGCACAACCATGTCTGCTTCCCACATTTTCTTGGCATTATCCCATGCTCCGCCAGAATTGCCCATAAAGAGCGCTTCTTTAATCGCAGCGACGATAGCTCCGCCGAGTATGCCA
>JAFRCG010000003.1 GCA_017404515.1 Candidatus Saccharimonadota bacterium
TAGGAAATAATGGTATTGGTTAGATGGATTAACGCTATTGGCAAAAAGGATAGCGTTATTAGTAAAATAGATAGCGCTAATAGTTTATTCTATGCTCCTTATGCTTCACCAAGAGCCCGTCGGTATCCGCTTTCGTATGTATTCTCAGGCTTCTACTACTGGGGTAGTGGTGGCCTGAGCTACCAGGACTCCAATGGGCACTGGTGGTCTACCGCAGCCTACAGTGATAGGCTCGCGTACGACTTGCTCATGAATAGTAGCGGTCTCAACCCCCAGAATAACAGTAATAAAGCCAACGGGTTTGCTCTCCGCTATCACTATGTTTTCTAAACAGAAATGCCGCTCAGGCGTTTTTGACTTTGACCATGGCTGGGCGGATGACTACGCCATCATAAATATAGCCAGAACGGAGGGATTCGGAAACTACTTCTTTTTCTCCTTCCCCACCATCCATCATGACGGCATCGTGAAGGTCTGGGTTGAATTCTGTTCCTGGAGTGGAATTGATTTTTTCTAGACCTAAATCTTGGATGGTTTTTTCCAAATTTTTTGCAAGCGGCGCAAGTGCTGGAGTAGCAACGATGGCGCGTTCCATATCATCCAAAAGTGGCAAAACTTTGAGCACAGTTTCTTGTCTAGCAAAGGCAGCGGCTTGAGATTTTTGAAGGTCCATTTGTTTGCGATAATTCTCGAAATCGGCACGAGTGCGTTGTAAATCATTGATAAGTTCTGCAACACGAGCATCAGCACTGGAATCTTTGGTAGCGGGAGTAGGATTTGGCTTTCCGCTGATGTGAGTTTTGTGAGATAAAGGCTGTTTCATTATAAAATCTCCTCCAATGTATTACCTGCATGACGAACTAAAGACATCACCCGGCCATAATTTTGACGGGTAGGACCAAGCACACCAATATAGCTAGTGTCGGAAAATGGCGAGCGGAACTTGCTAATAATAAGTGAGACGCCAGAAGTTTTGCCAATAGGATTTTCCTGGCCAATGAAGATATTGAGCGGTTCGCCAGGAGCTGCCTCTCTCAGCCACGGCTCTAGATTGTCTAGCAGCTTAGCAACGCTCTGGACCTTGGTATTATCTGCAAATTCTGGCTGAGTAAAAAGTTTGGAAATGCCAGAAAGATATAATTGATCGCCGATAGTAGCAAGCCCAAGATTGCCAGTAAGTTCCACTAAAGAATCTACTGCGCCGCGGATAGCGTAATCGGCACGAGTTTGAGAAGAAACACGGAGCTCTAAAGCATGAGTACTACGATCAAAACTTTTGTCAGAAAGCAGACGAGAAGGGTTGTCTTCCCTACGGCCAGAAGCTAGGGTAATTGCCGAGGTAGGGGCCTTGCCATCTAGGTGTTTGTCGATTTCTGCAGTAAGAGAATTAACATAAAGCCGGTAGCCGGCGTCAGTAGGAATACGACCAGCAGAAGTATGCGGCTGTGCAATGTATCCAGCCTCCTCTAGCTTGGCCATTTCTGAACGAATAGTGGCGCTGGAAACATTAAAAAGTTTAGCCAAAGTAACAGAACCAACTGGAGTGGCGATTTCGGCATATTGCTCAATGATAGCAAAGAGAATTTCTTGCTGGCGTTTAGTAATGCTCATACTATATATTATATATAATTAGCACTTAAAAAGCAAGAGTGCTAATTCTGCGTTACAAAAAATTTGTGATACAATATAGTATATGGAAGAAAAAATCGCAGCAATCAAAACTTGGCTAGGAACTGGTTCTATCAATATTTTTGGTTTGCCAATGAGTGGCAAAGATACCGTAGGAATTAGGCTAGCGGAAACAATTGGGGCAAGATTTTTATCATCTGGAATGATTATCCGAGCAATGGAGGCCGAGCAGAACAAACATTACACTGACAGTGGAGAGCTAGCGCCAACGGATGTTTTTTCTCAATGGGTATTGCCATATTTTGAACGCGAAGATTTAAAGGATTCGGCACTCATCTTATCTTCCGTTGGAAGATGGAGTGGAGAAGAAGACCAGGTGATGGATGCAGCGGCAAGTGCTGGTCACGCCATCAAGGCGGCAGTAATACTAAATGTGTCTGAAGCCGATGTGATGGCGCGTTGGGATGCGGTGCAAGAGTCCGGCGCTCGCGAGGGCGATGAGACCACCAAACGCGAAGACGACAAACGCAAAGAAGTATTCCAAAAAAGAATTGAGGAGTTTAACAAAAAGACCATTCCAGTATTGCAACATTATCAGCAATTGGGGCTTTTAGTGCAAGTACAAGCAGATATGTCTAGAGACGAAGTATTCTCGCTTTTGATTGATAAACTATATGAATTTACGCTAAAGAAAAGCTATTAAATTAATCGCGTTTTAGCATAACGGTAAAGGCTTCGGAAGGAATGTCAATTTTGCCAAAGCGTTTCATGCGCGCTTTGCCGCGTTTTTGTTTTTCTAGAAGCTTAGCCTTGCGATCTCGATCGCCAGTGTGAATTTTGACGGTGACATCTTTGCGGTAAGCACCAATGGTTTCCCTAGCGATGATTCTGGCGCCGATGGCCGCTTGCAGTGCCACCTCAAAGCTTTGGCGCGGGATAACTTCTTTTAATTTCTTGGTAATTTCCCTACCGAGAGCATCCGCTTCGGAACGGTGGCACATGCAAGCTAGTGCGTCGATTTTTTGGCCGGCAACCAAAAAATCGACACGCACTAAATCTTCTGGCCGATAGTTGGCAAGCTCGTAATTGAAACTAGCGTATCCAGAGGTGGTGGATTTTAGTTGGTCATAAAAGTCGGTCAGAAGATTGGCCATCGGCGCCTCAAAGTCGATAATGGCCCGGTCCTCAATATAAGATAAGTTGGTTTGGTGGCCACGCTTTTCTACAATGAGGTTAAGGACATTGCCAATCATACTCTTTGGAACAATGATTTCACCTTTTACCCATGGCTCTCTAATTTCTAGAACTTCGGACATATCCGGAAGGTCGGCAGCGGATTTGATTTCTATTTCTTCGCCATTATTTAAAGTGACTTGATAATTAGTAGATGGATTAGTCACTACTAAATCTAAATCAAATTCGCGTTCCAAACGCTCGCGAATAATGTCCATGTGGAGTAAGCCCAAAAAACCAATCCGAAGACCAAAGCCTAAAACTGGAGAATTCTCTGGCTCATATTGCAGAGCAGAGTCGGAAAGAGCTAGTTTCTCAATAGCTTCTTTCAAAGTCTTGTATTCTTCGTTGGAGACTGGAAAAAATCCAGCATAGACAAAAGGCTGAACATTTTTGTAACCAGGGAGTGGGGATGTTGCAGGAGATTTAGCCAGTGTGACAGTATCGCCGACTTTAGCCTCACGCGTAGTTTTGAGATTAGTAACAATGTAGCCAATCTCCCCTTCTGAGAGCTCAGGCTTGGGTGACATTTCTGGCTTCAAAATACCAACTTCTAGAGCCAGGCCGTTAGTCCCAGCAGCCATCATTTTAATTTCTGAATTCTTTGGCAGTACTCCACCAAAAATGCGAACATAGAGTACCACGCCACGGTAATCATCAAAGTAAGAATCAAAAATTAAGGCGCGGAGTGCAGTATCACTATCCGCCACTGATGTGCTAGCCAATTGGTTCGTTGCCGCAGGTGAAGGTGCAGAGTCTACAATTTTGTCTAGAACTTTTTCGACATTTAGGCCAGTCTTGGCAGAAACGCCAATAATGTCCTCGCGCTTACAGCCAAGCAAATTAATGAGTTGATCTTCTACTTTTTGGACATCAGCAGCCGGTAAATCAATTTTATTAATCACAGGAATAATGTATAAATCTTGTTCCAAAGCCAGATAGACATTGGCTAGAGTTTGAGCTTGGATGCCTTGGGTGGCATCAACTACCAAAATTGCAGTTTCTACGGCTTGGAGGCTACGGGAGACTTCGTAAGAAAAATCGACATGACCCGGAGTGTCAATCAAATTTAGCTCATAGCCTTTGTATTGCATTTGAACGGGAGTAAGTTTGATAGTAATTCCCTTTTCGCGTTCTAGTTCCATGCTGTCTAAAAGCTGTTGTTTCATCTGACGCTTTTCTACAGTATTAGTGATTTCCATCATGCGATCAGCAAGTGTAGATTTGCCGTGATCGATATGCGCAATAATACAGAAATTTCTGATTTTTTCGGTGTTCATGTGGTAAAATTATAACATATGAAGAAAGTTCTGGCAATTTCTGGGGGGGTGGATTCGATGTTGCTTTTGCATTTTTTTGCACACGACAAAGACACAGTAGTGGCGCATTTTGACCATGGCACAAGACCATCCTCTGCGGAAGATGCAGAGTTTGTAAAGAAGGCTGCGGAACGATACGGTTTGCCATTTTTCTTGGGACACGGAGTGCTTGGTGAGAATATTTCTGAAGCAGATGCCAGAGCTGCGCGCTATAAATTTTTGAAAAATGTAGCCAAGAAAGTAAATGGAGAAATTTATACGGCACATCATTTGGATGATCTAGTGGAAAGCATCGCGATCAATCTAGTGCGCGGAACAGGTTGGCGAGGACTTACTCCGTTTTATGATAAAAATATCAAACGGATATTTTTGGAAGACGGCATAGACAAGAAAAAAATTTTGAAAAAAGCTGCGGAGTTAAAAATTATTTTCCGACAAGATCCTACGAACACAGAAGATAATTATTTGAGAAATAGAATTAGGCAAAATCTGTCGCAAAAGACAAAAAATGACATTCAAGATTTTTATAATTTATACAAAAAACAGTGTGCCTTGCGTAAAGAAATTGAAAAGTTGATTTTGGAGATATTGCCGGCAGATGGGAGATACGAAAGAAAATGGTTTGACGGAATGGATGAAAATATCGCAATTGAAATTTTGCGAGCTGGGCTCATGAAAATGGATGTTTCTGCTACACGAGTGCAAATTAAGAATCTCCTAAAGGCTATCCTGGAATATGCTCCAGAAAAGAAATTTAATTTGCCAGGTGGAAAAATGATAATAATCCATAAGCATAATTTTGTTCTTAAATAAATATGGTATAATAATAGTATGTTGATAGACGCCACTAAACTGATTAACTATCCTGTACTGAGCCTACATGTTGGTGGCATGATTGCTAAAACTACCAAGATAATCATCGACCCAGATGATTTGAAAATTGTAGGATTTGAGTTGATGGGTCCAGATGTGGGCGGAGAAAATGGAACTGTATTACAAATCAAAGATATTCGGGAATTTTCTGATATCGGGATGGTGGTTGATTCTATCGATGAATTTGTCAACCCAGAGGACGTAGTGAAACTGGACAAGATAATGTCACTAGGTTTTGAGCTAGAAAATATGAAAGTTGAGAGCAAGAAAGGCGCAAAACTCGGAAAAGTATCTAGGTATTTAGTAAATACCGAGAATTTTATGGTGCAACAATTTGTAGTGCAAAGACCATTCATGAAATCTTTTCTAGATCCGGAGCTGTTGATTGGACGAAGTGAAATTACAAAAGTAACAAATGACAAAATCATCGTTAAGGACGAGGAAGATAAAATCAAAAAAGGAGTAGCACGAGAAGATTTTGTGCCAAATTTTGTTAATCCGTTCCGAAAACCAAATCCTTTGAGAGCTGATAGTCGAACCCTTGACGAACAAGATAAGCAATAAGTTTCTCGCTAGTATATTTACGAGATTTTTTGGCGATGATTTTTTTGATTTCTTCGATGTCATTTCTTTCGGTATTTTCTAGAACGCGATCAATAATATCTAAGGCGATGCCTTTTTTGTATAATTCCATACGCAATTTTTTGGCGCTTTCTCCTTTTTTGATATTGCGATTTTCGACAAAGAATTCGGCAAATTTTTCATCATCGAGATAGCCTTTTTCTATGAGCATAGAAATGACTTCATCAATATCTTCGTCGGTATAAATAACTTGTTCGTGTGTGCGGAGCTTGTATTTGTCTTTGATTTCTTGGGGCTGTTCTTTATTTTTGACAATAAAACGATTGTTGGCAATGCGTTTGGCGCGTTTTCTTAACAAAAAGTCGTGAATTTCTTTGACGGAATGTGGACGCGTAAGAGTTTTTTCCAAAGTTGATTGGTAGAGCTTGCCAAAGTCTGAAGCGTGACGAAGTTCTTCTAGTTTGCTAGCGGGAATAATCTTGCCAACTTTCAAATGGAATTCTACGACCTGTGCAACATCTAAGGAAAAAACAAATTTGCCATTGGCGTAGATGTTGACGCGATTTTCGTTCTTGACGCCTGGCGACATTTTGGTAATGAGATAGGACGACTCACGAATCGACCTAGAGTTTTTCTCTTTTGATTTGAGAAAATCAAATTTGTCGGTATTGTCTAACTTGCCTTTGCCTTCATTTTGCAAGATGTCCATGTAGCTCTAACCACCTTTTTAGCGTTTCGATTCTGATTTTATCTTCTTTGATTGAGTTTTTGGCGCATTTCTCGCAGAAATCATCAAACTTAGCAAAAGGTACCCATTTGACTTCTTCTACTTCTTGGTCAGAAAAATCAAAATGGTCATCTTTGCCGGTCCAATCAACACAGTAGTCCCAACGCAGACTACTGCCAGTGTCGACATTTGCAACGAACAATAATTCTTCTGGCTGGATTATAGTACCGATTTCTTCCCGACATTCACGCACGGTGGCGACAGTTGGGGATTCTTCGTAATTAATATGCCCGCCAGCAGAAGCATCCCAAAAACCAGCATTGTGACTGACAAATTGTGAACGCTTTTGCCAAAGGATTTCTAATTTGTTATCGACATGACGGAAAAACCAAATTGTGGCAATACCAAAAACCCCATTTGGACTAGCGAACCCTTCCTGGGGTGGTGCAGGAAAGCCGCCGTCCATGACTGGTAGGCCTTGAGCACTATAAGTCTGCCAAAGCTCTTTCTTGGGCATTATTTTGCGCCTTTAGATTTTTTAGATTCAGACTCGTCAGCCGCTGGTGTAGCATTACTGGTTGGTAAGGCCACAGCACGAACTTTTTCTTCGATTTCTGCCATGAGCTCTGGATGCTCTTTGAATAATTTCTTGACGGTTTCACGCCCTTGGCCGATAGTTTCGCCATTATATTTGAGGAAGGCACCAGATTTTTCGATAACTCCATGCTCCACCGCGAGGTCTAGAATATCGCCAGATTTGGAGATGCCTTCGTTGTACATAATATCAAATTCTGCAACGCGGAAAGGTGCGGCAATCTTGTTTTTGACGACTTTGATTTTGGTGCGGTTGCCAGAAACCTTGTCGCCGTCTTTGATTTGGCCGATACGACGAATGTCAATACGGACGGAAGCGTAAAACTTGAGAGCATTGCCACCAGTAGTAGTCTCTGGATTGCCAAACATGACGCCGATTTTCATGCGAATCTGATTGATAAAAATAACAGTAGCTTTGGACTTGCTGATGATACCAGTAAGTTTTCTCATGGCTTGAGACATGAGGCGAGCCTGCAAACCCATTTGGGCATCACCCATATCACCATCAATTTCTGCCTGTGGAACAAGAGCTGCAACAGAGTCTACAACGATTAAATCTACTGCGCCGGAACGGACAAGAGTCTCACAAATTTCCAAAGCTTGCTCGCCATTGTCTGGCTGAGAAATGAGCAAATCATCGGTATTGACACCGATTTTCTTGGCATAGGCTGGATCTAGAGCGTGCTCAGCATCAATGAAGGCTGCTTGGCCACCTTGTTTTTGGATCTCGGCGATAGCGTGCAGAGCAAGAGTGGTCTTACCGGAAGACTCTGGGCCATAAATCTCGATGATGCGGCCTTTTGGATAGCCACCACCAAGGGCTAAATCTAGCGAGAGAGAGCCGGACGGTAAAAGCTCAACATCAATTTTCTTGGCCTCCCCAAGTTTCATAATGGAACCATCACCAAATTGCTTAGTAATTTGAGAAATTGCCAGATTGAGGGCTTGGCTTTTGCCACTTGACTCTTCTGACTTAGTATCTGATTTTTTTACCATGATTTTCTCCTTTGTTATATTATAACTTATTTTGGAGCTCCACGGACAAAATCACAAAGGATTAATGACCAAACCAAAGAGATTTGGCGAAGCTTAACCTCAGCGTAGCACAAGTTACGAAACCTATGCAAGCATAGGCTTGATAAACTTACTTGGGGGCCGGCGGCGAGCCTTTAGATATAAGAAAAATTTGATTATTGCGATAGCGGCAACTGGGAGGTAAAGTAGAAAAACCAAAGGATTTTCTGATGGCAGTTCTACCAAGAACATTTTCTTGTCATAGAAAAACTCTACTACGATGATTTGATAATCAAATACTATCAAAGCTAATTTGCTAACGAGGTTGGCAAGAAATGGCAAGAAAATAGCAAATACGCCGGTGAGAAAGGTGAGCCCCATAGCAATACTGATAGTAGGGAGAATCAATAAATTAGCAAAAATAGAGATTAGCGAAATCGATCCAAAAAAGTATAAAAGTATGGGTATACACAAAATGGATGCTGAAAGCGTGGAAATGATAGTGCTGGGCAAAAAACCTGGCTTTCTTTGTGGGCCGTAGAAAAATTTAGTGAGAAAAGGAGCTACAATCATAATGCCGGAAAATGAAGCGAAAGAAAGTAGCCAGCCAAGTTCAGAAATATAACTTGGGCTGATAATGAGTGTAGTAGCGGCGGCAAGGAGAATAAGCCGAGCTGGATGGATGTGCCGACCATAGTACCAACAAATTAGACTGAGAATAACTACAAAACTAGCCCGTAGCATGCTAGCTGAAACTCCCGTAATGCCAATAAAAATAATTGTAAAAATGATGCTAAAAAGTAAACTAGCAAAACGCGAAATCTTGCCAAAAATTTTGCGAGCTACGCCAATTAAAATTCCAAGGTGAGCACCGGAAGTTACAATAATATGCGTAAGACCCACCACGCGGAGAGCTTCGCTAAAAGATTCGTCTACTCCAGATTTTTGGCCGAGCAAGTAGCCTAAACCGATACTGACCTCTTTGGCGGGCAGATAATCCTTGATTCCCTGCGCAAAGAAATCTCGAATTTGTAAAAATAAATCTCCTGGTTCTGGCCGAGCCAGATTAACAATTTCTGGACGAAAAATAGAAGCTGAGTAAGTGCCAAAACTTGGCAAGAGCTCGCCGGAAATAGTGAGATAATCTGAGCGTCTAACATCAAGGTTTACAACCTGCGTAAAGAGTGTGCCGGATAATTTTGTGCCATTTTCTAAGACTAGGTTATTTAGAGCAAGATTAAGTTTACCATTAGATTCGTCTGGATCTTTTGAAACTTGGCCAGAAATGGTAGCTACTTGGTTGTACAAATCTTGATAAATGTCCTGGGCAAGAAAATTTGGAGCAACACGAAAAGAAATTAGAATAAAGCCAGAAGCAAAAGCAAGCAGCAAAAACGGAACGCGGCTGACAATAATAGAAAAAACCAGGAGCAAAATAGAAAGAACTAGCCAGAGCCAAGAACTAAAAAATTTTAGCTGCAAAATGTTAGCCAAAATATCGCCAAAAATAATGCCTATGGCAAAAAGAATAATATTCCAGGACGCATGAATTTTCATGAAAAAAATTATAGATAGATTAATTAAACCTAAGCAAGCATAAGCTTGATAAAAAATGAGAAAAGAAAAAGCCTATGCTATTCGTGGTAGAGCATAATGTCTAGATAGGCGGCAATAATACCAACCAGTACCACCGAGCCTTCGATGGAAGAAATAAAGCTAGAAATCTGAGTGGCTAGGCCATCAAAAGTGATATATTTAGCGATAGTTGCCGAGAGGAGAGAAGTGAGTAGCACAGAGAAAAGTGCAGCTTCGGCAATCCGCAAAATACCAAACATACCTCCGCGAGAAGAGCGGAAATAAAGTAAAAGTGGAAAAAGCAAAATAAGGGCAATATAGACGCCAGTCTGAATAATATCTAGTGGGATTTGATCAAACAGTTTGTGAAGCCAATCAGAGAAATTAGTGCCAAACATTTGGTAAACAGAAAGTCCAGCAATCATGGCAAGATGAGCTGGACCAGTGTGATGACGGACAAAAAAGAAGATTAGAAACAGGATGATAAGCGTGGCAATAATAACCATAAGTATATTATACCATACTCTAAAAATAGTTAATCTAGTTTGATTTTTTCAAGATATTCAACAAATTTTTGGACACAGATTATAGAGGCTGGGCCGGCTACTGGGTGGTACAAAGCAGGGGCTTTGTTGACTTCAATAACATAATCTCCCATGTAGTCTACCCCCCCTAAAGGAAGTTGCATTTTTTTGACGATATCTTCCGCCTGCCTTCTAAGATGCTCCGGAAAAGCTGCAGTGATGTCTTCCATGGTTCCACCCTGGCCAGTGTTGCAAACGCCCACAACTTGGACCTTTTCGCCGGATTTTGGAATATAATTTTCAAGCGATGGATTTTGTTTTTCTAAATAATCTAGAGCGGCAGAACGGTTAATATAAGACAGATTAGACTGATATGGTGCGGTACGGATAGTAGAATTTTCTATATCAATTAATTCCAAGACTGTATGCTCGCCGTCTCCGGTGACATGGGCTGGAATGCGAGCATAGGCCGCAACAAATTTATAATCAATACAGATAACTCTAACTTCTGGCTGGTCTACATGCAACATTTCTTGTGCCAAAACTAACCCGGTCCAGGCGTGCTCTTTGATAGTGCGAAGGGCAGATTTGGCGGAATCAAGATCTTTGATACCCACAAAAACATCAAGACCATGAGCGCCGTCAAATGGCTTGATAACAATTTCTGAATGAGATACTAGAAGCTTTTTTAGCTGCTTTTCTAGTTCTACTTCTGGAGTTTTATTGGTCCTAAGAAGAATGGTCTGAGGTTGCTTGACTGAATCTAGATCTTGAAGCAGACAATAAGTAACATATTTATCATCTGCCACACGGCCAGCACCGTAGCTCATAGTTGGTGGAGTACCGTAGCACAAACGGACTTCTTTGCCGTCTGGACGATTGGCAATAATACAGCTTTCGTCAGTCATGGAGTATTTGGCGTTGGTCCAGCCACGACTTTTCATTAAGTCACGCAAAGTAACGCGACCTTTGGAAAGCTCGTCATCTTTTACTTTGAAAAAATCTTCCATTTTAGGCTCCGATTTTATCTTTGGAGTTTTTACGCGTAGCGTTATGTTCTACATAATCAATGATTTTTTCGGCAACATTTCTGCCGGTGATTTTTTCAATACCAAATCCTGGAGAAGCATTAACTTCTAGCACTAATGGCCCACGAGAGGAACGCATAAGATCAACGCCGGCGATATGGAGGCCCATAGCTTTAGCGGCGGAAATAGCTAATTTCTTCTCTTCGTCAGTAAGTTTGATAGAAGTGCCTTCGCCACCTTTGTGAAGGTTGGAACGGAAATCATCATCTAGGGATTGGCGACGCATACTAGCAACTACGCGAGAGCCTACTACAAAAGCACGAATATCGGTGCCAGCAGATTCTTCGATGTATTCTTGAAGAAGAATGTTAGTGCCGTCTTCGTTATAAAGATAGAAAGCCTGGAGAGCGGATTTGGCAGCTTTTTTGGTGTCGGCCAAAACTACGCCATTACCATGAGTGCCAGTAGCAAGCTTGATGATGACTGGCAAGCCGATTTGATCAAGCAAGTCTTCGATATCTGCACTGTTTCTGGAGACCAAAGTCTTAGGCGTATCGACGCCAGCTTTGGTCAAAATCTGAGCGGCACGAAGTTTGTCGCGAGCACGGGTAATGGCGATGGAAGAAGACGCAGTCCAAACGCCCTGCAT
This sequence comes from Candidatus Saccharimonadota bacterium, assembly GCA_017404515.1. Lineage (GTDB taxonomy): Bacteria > Patescibacteriota > Saccharimonadia > Saccharimonadales > Saccharimonadaceae > Nanosyncoccus. Next base: position 11,748 of record JAFRCG010000003.1, read on the forward strand.
TTCAAATTGACGGACGATAGCGCAGCCATAACGAGTCATATTGTTGGAGATACGAGGAATGATAGCATCATAGCCGGTAACTTTTTCGCCATGATAGTAGACATCTGGATACTTTTCGTCTAGCGATAGATAGCAGTTTTTGTATTTGATAACTTTGACTTTGTGGCCATGCGCCTCAGCTTCTTCGACAAGGCGTTTGGTAGAATAGTTGGCGTTACCGTTTGATAAAATTGCAATTTTCATTTTATTCTCCTTTCTGATTTGTTTTAGCTACATATTTTTGGTGGAAACGATGGGGGTTAGTGCGGAATTCTTTGAGGTCAATAGGCTTTTTGGGTTTTCTTTCGTACTTGACATCTGGCAAAGATACATCTACTAGGAACCGACCTTTGATAGTGGATCTACCAATAAGGATAGGGAAGCTATTTTTGCTACGGTCTGCCAAAGAAAAAAGTACCTTGACGTGATGGCCGTTGATAGAAAGCGAAAGATGCGTGCGATAACGGATTTGTTCCTCACCCATAGCGCTTCTAACAGTGAAAACTTTATAGTCTGAACGACGATAAACTTCTCCTGTATAGAATGGGCTACCCGGGCCAAAGAGTGTAAATTCCAAAATGCCCTGCTCGTCAATATGGACATTGCTAGCCCAGATAGCGGAAGATTCGGCACCAGTATCGATTTTGGCTGGGATATCTACAGCTCGTTTATCGACAGAAACAAGGACTGAAGGGCCAATAACTGGCAACTTTGCAGCCTTTTTTGAGTGCTGAATAGGCTTTGTAGGCTTATACATAGAAAACAATTCCAAATTAATTGGTACACCTACATTGTATCACAAAACCCCTTAAAAGTCAAGATGCTTGCGCTTTAATTGTAGGGCGATTATAGGGCACCGTTCTCTATGCGTTCTTCCACTAGCCCAGTAGAAAGATTGCGAACTACAAAATCCACGCCGTTAGCTGAACGCTCTATCCTATGCGTAGCCCAACCGTGTGAATCACGGATTACTAATGACATTTTACCTCCTTTTGTTAGTCCCATTTTAGACTGGAGGCTGTAAAAAGTAAAGCATGAGAAATAAGAATGTATTAATCAGAGTCGGCTGGTGAACTTGGCTGTGAATTAGGGATGCCAAGAGACTCATTGGAAAGTGGAGCTCCTGAAAATGGATCTTTTAGATCGTCAATATTTCCAAGTTTTTCTTCAAAATGTTTGATATATTCTTCTAGGTCTGATTCTGTGAGAGGGCCTGTGACAGAGAAATCGTATGAAGATTCCACTTGAGACTGGATTTCTGACTCATCTGGAAGATATCCTGGACGAGAGCGGTCTAGATAGATATCGCCAGAATTATGATAAATAATAAGGCTGACAGCGGTGGTAATAACAGCAATTCCAGTAGAGATGGCACCTAAAATAATTAGATTTTTGCTGGAGATTTTGGACTTAGCGGCATCTTCCGAAGATGAAGTATCTTCTGTAGGATGGCTACTAGTTGGTTTCACTGCTGGCATTTTTTGCTCCTAGGTTGGATTTTAGTTTTTTGACAATGGTAAGATGATCAGAAAAGAGACGGCGAAGTTTGTTGGTGGTGCTGGCAACGCTGGCACGCTTTTCCCTGGTCTCGGAAAGTCTTTGGTAGAAATCTACAGGGCTATTTTGACAATCAGAATTAATGAGATTCTCTAGGCTTTGACTATATGTAGTGTAACGATGAATGAACTCTTGGCGAAGATCAATGACATTGGAATGGATTTCGGTTAGATCTGGATTAGGCTGGCTAACATTGATCAGCCGAAGATCCATAGGAGTAATATAATCAGAGAGCAAGCTTTCATAAAGCGAGCCTAGGTAGGCGCGGGTGCGAGCGTCCGTGCGCTGCAGAGCACGAAGAGATTGTTTGATACTAGCACAATTTTGAGAGATGGCACCAATCTGGCTGTCATCCAAAGAGAAATCTGACGACTCGGCAAAAACTGGCGTAAAACTAGCAACTGCTGTAGCTAGCAAAAAAACTGAGACTAAAACACAACTTAGAATCTTACGAATAGTTGATGGCATATATATATTATACCAGAAAAGAAATGGGGCTGCGAAATTGCAGCCCCATTTGGATGAAAAATGGTCAATCTTTCTTGAGCGACGAAAGAGCAATGCCGCGATTGGCATCTGCATATGCGTCGTCTCCGTAATTGCGTTTTTCAAGATCCCGTCCGGACTTGGACCAAACATTCAGAATTGCATTCAGTAAAATTCCGATGATTGATGCCAGCGCCAAACCAGACAAAGAAATGGTGGTGTGCGGGATAGCGATGCCATTAGGATAACGATAGGTTACACCAATGCCAAATGCGATAATGAATACCGCGACCCAAAGGTTGCGCTCGTTCATAAAGTCGGTCTTGTTCTCAATGAGGTTACGGAAGCCGATGATTGAGATCATGCCATAGAGCGCCAAGCTGATTCCACCGATAATGGCGGTAGGAATGGTGCCAATAGCCGCAGAAATTAACGGACTACAGCCCAAGATAATAGCACCGTAAGCAGCGATGCGGTGACCACGCGGGTCGGCGTTTTTAGTAATAGCAACTACGCCAGTATTTTCCCCATAGGATGTGTTGGGGAAACCACCAAAGATACCAGCAATGGATGTGCCGGCACCATCGCCAAGCAGAGTGCGATGCAACCCGGGGAATTTGGTAAAAGAACGCTTGGCAGCAATGCTGACAGCGTTAATATCACCGATGTGCTCTACCATAGCCGGAAGAGCACAGACCACCATGGTGATAGTGGAATTTAACTCCCACATGGGTTTGATAATGCTTGGGGGACCGATTAAGCTGGCGCCATTTATGGCGGCCGTATTGATAATGGCACTACCGTCTGCATTAGTGAATCCGAGCAAGTGCATAACAACAGCAATAGCGTAGCTGATTACGGCGCTCATCAGGATAGGAATGATTTTGATAATTCCCTTTCCGCGTACATTGAAAATGACGATTAGGGCGGCTGCAATGGTAGCAAGTATCCAATTCTGAGAATAGTTGTCAAAGGCTGAGCCAAAAAGCGAAGCACCAATGCAAACAACGATAGGACCAGTAACGGTAGGTGGCAGGTATTTCATGACTCTTTTTGTGCCAGCAAGCTTCATCAGCAAAGCCAACACCAAATACATAAGTCCGGCAACCACTACACCGCCAGATGCATACTGGAATTTTTCTTCCATGCTGAGCGTAGCAAATTGACCGTTGGTCATATTAGCAACTGCCTGATACCCTCCCAAAAAGGCGAAGGATGATCCCAAAAAGATTGGGACTTTGGCAAAGGTTACCAACTGAAAAAACAGTGTTGCGACACCCGCAAAGAAAAGTGCAGTTGAGACTTTTGCGCCGATACCAACGAAATATCCAGCTACCAAAATCGGGACAATAATGGTAGCGCCGGACATAGCAACGATGTGCTGCAGGCCAAGCACAATAGTCTTGGGCCACCCGTAGACCTTAACGGAATTATATACGATACCGTCGGCCTGATCGGGTCCATCATACTTGAATTTCCCAAAAAAGCTTTTTTCCATTTTTCCCTCCTTTTTAAAGTTCGTGGACGATTAACAGGTGACAGTCATTTTCCATCCAAATTGGATACATTGTAGCATAGAAAAATTAAAAACAAAAACTTAGGCGGAATAAATGGCGCTTATTTCTGGGACTTGATTCTGATGGCGTTGATAAATACAACAATTAGGCTGACAAGTACAAACCAATAGAAACTAATTCCGCGATTTATAAGCAGCGCACTGCCCAAAAGTTCTTCGCCAAATATCGTGCTGTAGATAGCGAGGAAAATTGTTTCACTGGCACCAACGGCTCCTGGAAGTGGCAGGCCAGATGTTGCCATAAATAAAATAGTTTGCATGAAGAATAGTTCTATTAGGTTGGCACCGCTAAGATTGAGTGCTTTGTACACGCAAATTGGTATAGCGTAGAACAAAGCCATTTGCAAAAGAGTGCGAAGAACAGAGATAGTAAATTCTTTTCTGTGAGAGAGGATGTATTTGGAACAGCTACTGTATTGTTTTAAAGTTTTGTTGATACTAGCTCTTTTTTGCTCGATTTTCTTGTAGCCAAAAAACTTGATAACGGAGATACCTGAATTAACAACTTTTTGAGTAAGGCGCCTAGAAAAGACACAAACTAAAAGGACGACAAGCGCAAAGCCATTAATAGCAAGACCAATCAGCGTCATTAGCATAATACCATTATTTAGGAGGATATGCGGAAAGGTAACCATGCCGATAACTCCAAGCGCCATAACACTAATTTGAATACCACAAATCTGCACCAAAAGAGCCATAGTAGCATTGGCTGCTGGAATTTTTTCTTTGGACATATAGTAAATTTCTATCGGCTGGCCGCCACTGGCGCCAGGAGTAACCGAGCAAAAGAAGAAACCAATCAGGGTAAATTTAAGTGATTTTAAGAAAGATATTTTATTGCCAAAAGAGGCAAGGAGGCTACGAATATTCCAGGCCTCCACACAAAAATATCCAATCATTAAGGCGACGCCTAATGCAACAAAGGCGATGTTGGCGTGATTGACGATATTAAAAATAGAACCAAGGTCTTGATCTTTGAAAACAAAGAAAAAGGTGAGGCTAATCAGCAAAACAAAGATTAAGATATAGAAAAAGATTCTACGGAAAGTTTTTTGAATTATATTTTGATTGGCAGAATTTTCTTCCATTATCGTATAATTATACCACAAAAAAAGAAGCTCTTGCTTCTTCCCTTATTGAAATGGTCGGGGCGACAGGACTCGAACCTGCGGCCTCAGCGTCCCAAACGCCGCGCGCTACCAACTGTGCCACGCCCCGGTACCTATGTATTATAGCATAGTAAAGCTAAAAAAGCAAAGTAGGGTGCCTAGAAAAAATATTATTCTCTAACAAGCTCGAAGGCAACTAGGTGTTCATCGGCAAAGAAGGTTTTGATACGATAATTATCTTTCAAAATGTCTTTGTCTAGATTGCCGTGGCGAGTGTCATCATTCAAGCTTGTAATATACCAAATAGAAGGATTATCAGAAACAAAAGCATCAATATCCCTGATGAGATTATAACCAATATGGTCTATTGGCATAATAGAGCCATATTGATAGTCGATCCAATCATCAACTCCATAGATAGGATGCTCATTAGTAGAGTAAAATACCGCATCATAATAATTCCATTCGTTATCGACTAGGATTGGGATGTTTGAGCCTGAAAGTAATTGCACGGACAAAATTGTTTCTTTGATAAAGCCTTCTGGCTGGCGATTCTCTACATTAACAATACCCGTAATGGCACAGCCAACAACGCAGATAACAAACAGAATTTTTGCAAAAATATTGAAATGTGTGGATTTAGCAGGGTTGGTAAAAATATAGGCGACGCCAAGGCCAATTAACGCCCATATTAAGCTTGCACTATATAATATATAGCGGTCAATAAACATAGAGGCAAGTGGTGGCAAGCTGAGGACAATAAGAACGACCGGAGGGATAGCAACAAGAGAAAGTAAAAGCCAGAATTTGGAGCGCTCTGTTTTGGAATAGGTCTTGTAGAGACGGAATATGGAAACGGACGAAAGAATAACAGTACCAAGTCCTAGCAAAATCAGCCAGCCAGTAGCATATTCTGCCTCAGAATACATGAGTGATTGAGAAAGATAATCTATTGGCGTAGACATGCTGATTGCAGGAATCCAAAAACCTTTTTGGACTTCTACAATCTGCTTGAAAAGCGATGGCATCCATGGCACAAAAAGAAGGACGGCAAAAATATATGTGAGCAGCATTTTCTTTTCAAAGAGCTTAGCGCGTTTAGTGATGGTGTAATAAATGATGTGAGAAATCCAAGCGATTGCGGTAAAATAATGCGTCCACATACCAAGCGCTATTAAAATTGCATATAATATATAGTAACGATTTTTCTTAGTTTCTAGAGCTAGATCCAAAACATAGGTAGCTAATACTACGATGAAGAAGACTAGCGTATACATGCGCATTTCTTGGCCATAGCGAATAAACATTGGTGAAACGCTGACAAGTAAAGTGACAACAGAAGCGGACTTTGTGCCAAACCAGCGTTTTAACAAATGGAATAAGAAAATAATAGTGAGAGCGCCAAAGAAAATTGACATGAAGCGCATGGAAACATCAGTATAGCCAAAAATCATGGACCAAATTTTGAGTAGAAAATAATAGAATGGAGGATGTACATCTAAGCTAGTAAGCTGCCAAATGTCGCCAAAATTTCCACGCGTGAGATAAGCAGAGTATGATTCGTCAAACCAAATAGGTCCGCTGAGATTGAGCATGCAGAAAACGGAAAAAATAATACAGGCAATAACTGGAATGATAATACAAAGGATAATGCTTTTCTTGTTTTGCTTACTCATTATATAGATATTCTACCAGTTTTTTGCTAAAATGGAAGATATGTCTGGGTGTGGCGCAGTTGGTAGCGCGCAGCGTTCGGGACGCTGAGGTCGGCAGTTCAAGTCTGCTCACCCAGACCAAATTTGTTAGTGGGATTTATATATTATAAATTTTAATTTCGTCATTCTTGTGAGAAAAAGTTTTGAAAGTTTCTTCATCCGTAATATCATTTACGATAGACCAAATACAACGGCTGATAAAACTGTGCGTGATAAGAAGAATTTTGGGTTCGTCTGCGGGATTTTTTGATAACTGCTGATATTTAGATCTGAGACTGGACAAAAAATCCCTAGTGCGCTCTAGGCCAGAAGCAAAAGTCTCTGCACCTTCGGGAGTTCTAAGCTCTGTCAAAGAATTCCAAAGTGGCATTTTCCAAAGTTCATCAATGGTATAATTTTGAAGATCTCCCAAATCACGCTCTGCTATACGATTATCAATAATATATTTGTATTCTGGCACAATTATTTCGGCAGTTTCGATAGTGCGCTTCATGGGGGAAACATAAACGGCGGTGAATTTTAAATCGGCAAGTTTTTGGTTAATAATTTGCGACTGTTTAATGCCCTCCTCAGTGAGAGATTCTGAAGAACGACCGGAAACAATGCCCGATATATTGGATGGTGTTTCACCATGACGAACTACATAAAGTTTCATGGAATATATTATAATTCTCTTTTACCGAATTTTGGCAAAATTTTTTCTAGGATATGAAGCAGTGGGAAGCCAAGAAGACCCACACCAATACCAATCAAACTTAGCTCAATTGGAACATTTTGATCGATGCGGAAAAGCCATGGCAAAAAGAGGAAACACCCCCAAAAACCAGAAATACAGAGCACTAGTACAATTGCACGATATGGATCAAGCGGGCGGCTGATACGAAAGAGATAGACCAGACCAACCGTGGCAAAAACTACAGTACAGACAGTGGAAATAATAGTGGAATCTACTTGGTTTACTTTGAGAATAAAATAAGTTGCCATGATGAGGATGGCATTAGCTATGCCACCAGGAATAGCCTTTCTCAAAATATTATCAATAAATCTGCCGCGGATGAGATCATGATTTGGCATTTGCGAAAGAAGGAAGGAAGGAACGCCAATCGCCCACATAGCAACGAGAGAAACCTGGGTTGGGAATAGCGGATAACTATATCCCAAAGTGATTACCAAAATAGCAGCGATGAGGGAGAAAATATTTTTGACGATAAAGAGGCTACCTGAGCGCTCTAAATTGTTAACTACGCGGCGGCCTTCTTTAACCACATCTGGCATTTTGGCAAAATCAGAATCTAGCAGAACTAGCTGAGCAGCCTGGATGGCCGCATCGGAACCAGAAGAGACGGCGATACTACAGTCTGCATCTTTTAATGCTAAGACATCGTTTACTCCATCGCCGGTCATGGCAACAGTATGGCCTTGGTTTTGTAAAGCTCTGACGAGTTTTCTTTTTTGCTCTGGCAAAACACGACCAAAGACAGTATATTTTTTGACGGCAGTATTATAGTCTTTGTCAGTGACAAGTGTAGAGGCATCAACATAATCTGTAGCGCCAATAATACCGGCTTTTTTGGCGACTTCAGAAACGGTGATGGGGTTGTCGCCAGAAATAACTTTGATATTAACACCTTGCTCGGCAAAATATCTGAAGGTGGCTGGCGCGGTGCTTCTGACAGGGTTTTCTAGAATGGCAAAAGCAAGAGGCTCAAATTTAGCAGTGAGAGCTTTGCCTTCTAATTTTCCTGCGTATCTACCAAACACTAAAACACGATAGCCTTTTTTGGAATAATCTTCAATTTTGGAACGATATTTTTTGTAATCTTCACGCAAGACAAATTCTGGTGCACCCAAGACATAGTTCTTGTCGGCAATAGTGGCAGCGCTATATTTGTATTTGGAGGAAAAGCCAAAAGTCTTGGAAGCTTTTTTATGAGGCTTTTCAAAATAATTTTGGAAAGCCTGCATGGTAGCATTGTCAGCAAAAAGCGAATGAGAAAAAATAGAAAATTTGGATATAACATCTTCGCTAGGTTTTGTTTTGGTAGAAGATGCGTCAACGATGGCTTTGACGATCATGTCTGGGCTAGTAATAGTGCCGGTTTTGTCCACGCAAAATACATCAACATGGGCAAGCGTTTCTACGGATTTCATTTCATGCACCAAAACTTCATTTCTGGCAAGTTTAATAGCGGAGATAGCAAGGGCAACACTGGCAAGAAGGAAGAGACCTTCTGGGATCATACCGATAATAGCAGCGGACATACCCTGGACTGCGGCTTGCACACTGGAGCCGTTAAGGAAAAACTGTTGGAAAAATAGAATTGCGCCAATAGGAATAATGGCAATACCAGCTAAATGTACAATTTTGTTGAGAGAGCGGATGATTTCTGATTGTTCCCCGGTCTTGATAGCTTTAGCTTGGAGAGTGAGCTGGGCAGCATAGGCGTCTTCTCCGACTTTGGTAATTTTGGCTATACATTGGCCGGACACGACAAAAGATCCAGAGAGTAATTTGTCATCTTTATTTTTTTGGATTTCATCAGCTTCACCAGTTAGAAGCGATTCGTCTACTGAGGCTTGGCCATCAATAATAATAGCATCGGCAGAAATTTGATCGCCAGCATTAAATATAGCGACATCGTCTAATACTAAATCGGTAGTGGGAATAGATTGTTTTTTGCCATTGCGAATAACTTCTACTTGCTGAGCGTGCAAAACGGTAAGTTTTTTCAGGACGGACTTGGCACGAAGTTCCTGAACAATACCAATAAGCGTATTTAGAATAATAACTGGCAAAAAAGTAATATCTCTAAAAGAGCCTACAGCAATTAAAATAACTGCCAGAGAAGCAAAAACGGCATTGAAATAAGTAAAAGTATTGCTGAATATAATCTGCCAGTTTGACTTAAATGGAGCTTCTACCGAAGCATTGCTCTGCCCGGCATGCACACGCTCCGCAACTTCGTCTGTTGATAAACCGTAAAAATCCTTACCTGTTCCCTGTTTTGACATAGTAACATTATATCATGAATGGCTAGTCTAAAACTAGCCATTCATGCCTGTAATTACAATAAGCAGCAGTTATCTTCGAGTTTGTCCACCTGGTTGGGCGCTAGGTTGCTGGCCGCCCATAGGGTTACCGCCTGTCATACCGCCGCCCATCATACCGGTGCCTTGACCGGTGATGTTTTGAGAGATAGTGACGGACTGGACGGTAGCACCATCAATAACTAGACTATATGATTCACCAATTTTGAGAGAGCTAGAAGAAATAAGTACCGACTGATACGATTTGGCAGGAGCAAAGGTAATACCGCCAAATGAAAGTTCACCTTTGTAACTAGAAGAAAGATTCATGAGAACGGAAGGTTGGGTAGCCGAAGTAGCATTTTGAGCCATACCGGATGAGCCTACGGCAACCAATGTGCCGCCAGTGATATTGATGTCACTATCGCAATCTATAGCGCCATTACCATTATTAGTTGGACCGTCCACGAAAATTTCACCACCAGAAATTTCGATGCTGCCGTTGGAATCTAGCCCATCACCACCAGAATTGACATAGAGCTTGCCGCCAGAGATATTGAGTGCGCCATCGCCAGAAATACCAATACGAGTAGAACCATCGGAATTTTGAGCGTTAACACCATCGTCATCAGCAACGATAGAAATTTCGCCACCGGAGATTTCTAGAATATTGGATTCTAGACCCTCATGTGATTTTTCAATGGTGATCTTCCCTGATTTGATGATGAGATTTTTGTCAGCATGGATACCATCATCACCGGTGTTAATGGTATAAGAACCACTACTGATAGTAATATTAGAGTTGGAATGGACTGCGTCATCTGTGGTATTAATGTTTAGAGTGGCAGAACCGAGAGTTATAGTGCCGTCTGCCTTAATACCTTTGCCGTTAGCTTTGATGGTAGCAGAGCCTGTACCAGTAATTTCCAGATCAGCATCGCCAGAAATGGCCGAAGATGGGTCGTCTGCAGTCTTGTCTGTAGTAGTGAGAGCATTTTCTCCTATTAGCTCAATAGTGAGTTTGCCTGCACCTTTGGACTTAATAGCGGCGCCAGAAGGGTTGGCAATACTGACATTATCAAGAATAATTTTGACATCTTCGGTAGTATCAATTTCTATTTTGCCGTTGGAAGTGCTGCCAGTGAAGGTATAAGTACCACCAGCTTTGATTTTATTTTCGCCGTCGGACAGTTTGGTGCTACTGCCAGATGCGTCCGCGCTAATAATGGTAGTTGGCTGCTGATGAGTAGCAAGGTAGATGCCACCGGCGGTAAGACCGCCAACTAGGATGACGGCGCCAATAATAATGGCAATGATTTTCCCGCGGCTATTATTTGATGATTTAGGATAATTTGTTTTAGTATTTTCCATATTATAATTCCTCTTCAAATAGTGGGTGCGACAATGAGACTTTGAGATTACCATTTTTGACGCGGATTTTGTCAATGAATTCTTTTTCATTGACATTGCGCTTCAAATTGATACGATAAGTAAGTTCAAAGAGACTGCCCATGTTAGTGGTTTTAGATTTTTCTAGGATATGAGTGTTGGTGTAACCCTTAAATACATCATCGAAAACCTCAGTATAATCTAGGTCTTCTGGGACAAGAATGATTAACTTTTTTTCGTTAGTGCTAGATTCACCAAATTTAATGAATTTGAGAAAGATGATAACGGTAGCTACAACTATGGTAAATAGGGCAGCAAAAACGACATAACCAGTTCCAGCTGCAAGACCAATAGCCATGGCAAAGAATACCGACAAAATACTACGAGAATTGCCTGGGATGGAGCGGAAGCGAACTAAGGAAAAGATACCGACTGTGGCAACGCCAGCACCAAGATTGCCATTAACAAGCATAATCGCCATGGCGACAAGCATAGGCAATATTGCCAAAGTGGTAATAAAATTACTAGTGGAACGGCTAGTTTTTTGATGCACCAAAGCTACTACTAGACCTAAAACAAGAGCCACGCCGATGCAAATGAAAAAATGAACTGGTGTTAATTCTGATCCCAAAATACTATTAAACATTATTTCTCCTTCTTTATACTATTATATACGACTTTTTCCGTAACACGACCATATTTGGAAAAAGAAGCTGGGTAAATTTTTAATTTTGACAAAGCACGGACAAAGAAAAACGGGTAGCTGTCTAGAGCTTTTACTTCCATGACGATTTCATCATTTTGGAAAAAGGTATTGCCATAATCTCCTTTTTCTAGCTTCAAATCGTCTAAACGACAGCGGACATTGCGGTCAAAAGTCACACGGAAAGTAGGGTTGTCTTTGTCGCAATATGAAGTGCGGTCATAAGCTAAAAACATTTTGGGTTTTAAGCTATAGCGTTTAAAGCATTCATCTAGCTCTTGCTTAATATTAGCATTGACATTTTCTAGTTTGCCGGTCTTTTCGTACTTGTAAAAATCAGCTAGCTTAACTGGAATACGGCGCTTGCTACCGACGCCTTTGTATTTCTTTTTAATCTCTAGGAAGACCGTATCATTTAGTTTTGGTATGCCATAACTGCGCAGACGAATTTTTTCCTTGTAGAGCGGTTTTTCCAACGAATGGATGGCTAAGTAGCGATTATCATCATCATAATAGATGCTACAATTAGTACCTTTGAAATATTTATCCTTAGTCAAATACGGCTCAATAATATTCATTAAAGCAGAAAACTGTTTTTCTGTAATGATATACTTGATTTCTGTTCTTCTAAAAACTTGTTGGGGCATACTTTTATTATACTAGAAAAGATAAAAGAAAGCTTAAAACCTTAAAATTGTACTGTGAGTTTACATCTAATGGAAAACAAAAACTAATCGTCTTCTTCTACAATAGCAATGTGTGCATCTTCTAGTTGATCGTCATCAACAGAAGATGGTGAATTCATCATCAAGTCGATACCGGAACCATTCTTTGGGAAGGCAACGACATCACGAATATTTTTGGCGCCCATCAGCTCCATAAAGATACGATCTATACCAAAGGCACAGCCAGCGTGAGGAGGCGCACCATATTTGAAGGCATTTAGCATACCACCGAAGCGTTCCTCTACATATTTTTTGCCATAACCAAGAAGGCCAAAAGCTTTGTACATAATTTCTGGATTGTGATTACGGACGGCGCCGGAGCAGATTTCTAGACCATTCATAACCATGTCGTATTGGTCTGCGACAATAGCGAGTTTTTCTGCATCTGTTTTGGCGGATTCCAAAGCAGATAGTCCACCTTTTGGCATAGAAAATGGGTTGTGGCCAAAGTCCAATTTTTCTTCACCATCATTCCATTCGTAGAATGGAAAATCTGTAATCCAACAGAAAGCTACGATGCCATCATCTGCAAGCTGGAAATGGTTGGCAAAGGAAATACGAAGTTGGCCTAAGACTTTATTAACCTTTTCTTTTTCGTCTGCGCCAAAGAAGACAGCATCACCGTCTTTTGCACCAGTGAGCTCTTTAATCTTGGCAAGCTCGCTTTCCTGCAAAAACTTAGCAATTGGGGATTTTTCTGTACCGTTCTCATAAATGATATAGGCAAGGCCGCCAGCACCAAGTTTTCTAGCTTCGTCAGTGAAATTGTCTATCTGGGAACGAGCAAGGTCCGCTCCGCCTTTGACACAGATAGCCTTAACGCAAGGAGATTGGAATACCTTGAACTCTGTGCCTTTTAGGGCGTCTGTCAAATCTATGAGTTCTAGACCATAGCGCAAGTCTGGCTTGTCTACGCCGTACTTGTCCATAGCCTCAGTGTATGGAATGCGAGGGATGTCGCTATCTTTTGGAACAAATTGTTTAGCAAATTCAGAAATAATCTCTAATTTTTTGCCGCCAAAATCTGTAGCGAGGGATTTCATAAGTGGCTCAACTGCTTTTCTGACAGTCTCGCCATTGTCGACAAAGGACATTTCGCAATCTAGCTGGTAGAAATCTCCGTAAAGCCTATCTGCACGCGGGTCCTCGTCTCTAAAACATGGAGCAATTTGGAAGTAACGAGGAACGCCACCAACCATCAATAGCTGCTTAAACTGCTGCGGAGCCTGTGGCAAAGCGTAAAATTTGCCAGGATGAAGGCGAGACGGAACGAGAAAGTCGCGTGCTCCCTCTGGAGAGGAATTAGCCAAAATAGGAGTAGGGACTTCAATAAAATCGTGCTCTATCATGTATGCACGCAAAATCTGATAATATTCTGAGCGCTTTTTTAATAAATTCTGCATAGAAGGACGACGAAGGTCAAGATAGCGATATTTAAGGCGGAGATCTTCTCCGGTTTCTGGACCATCATCATGAGTATTAACCGGAAGAGGGTCGGAGCGATTTAAGAGCTCTAAACTAGAAACTACTAGCTCGATATTTCCTGTAGGAATGTTAGGATTTTTGAGCTCTGGAGCGCGTTCACGCATGGTACCAGTGGCAGTAATAACGAATTCGTCACGGAGAGTCTCGGCAAGAGCAAAAGAATCTTTGGTGTCTGGAGTTACTACAAGCTGGATAATGCCAGTGTGGTCACGCAAATCGATAAAAATTAATCCACCATGATCGCGGCGAGAATTAACCCAACCGGAGACAGTAACTTCTTTGCCTAAATAGTTTTCTAGCTCTTGTGACAATAATCTCATAATCTGTTATTATAACACATTAAGTTGGTTAGTGGCAAGCAGGATTACGCTATGTCTTGCTGGTGCTCAGTTTGAGAATTTGAGTGAGGTGCTGCGAGGTTTCTTTTCATGACAGCAGAGATATTGCTATCTTCTAGAAAATCATCATGCGGAGTATATCCTAAAATATAAGCAGCTAGCATCTTGTAAGTTAAAAGACCCACTAACTGGCCAGAGCAATCTATTACTATAAAGAAGAAACAATTAGTACGAAGAAAAGCCGCCATAGCTTGCTCCAGTGTATAATCGTTGCGCAAGAAATATACTTTTTTGTCTAGATATTTGGTGGCGCGATCTGTATTCTTGATTTCTAGGCTATTTAACTGGTCGGTGTGAATAACGCCGATGACTTGGCGACCATCAGAAGACAAAACTGGAAAATGTGAAGAGCCGGATTTGTAAAGCTTGTCTAGCATCAGTGGGCCTAGAAAATCGTGTTCGTAAACAAAAGTAATCTCTGAACGCGGCATCATGATATCAGAAACTTTGCGATCGGCAAAGCTCATACTGCTAGCGATGATAGCGCGCTGCTTGCTAGAAAGCACATCTTGAGGAGCGCGTTTCATAACGCCGATAAAATCTTCCAAGGATTCCGGAACATAAGGTGGAAGTTCTACTTCCTCTGGGGGCTCACGAAAGCGGTCTAATTTTGGGTCGATCACTTTGGTGAGCTTTTTCATAAAATTACTCATAGTCACCAGCCAATTTTTGTGATATATTATATATTATAGCATATTAATTGATTTTTTGCCATTTTGGAAGGAGTTTTATGAAAAAAGGCATCTCGGATATTGTTGCAGGAATACTTATTGCACTAGTTGGAATTGCAATCATTGGCGGAATTATTGCAGCGGTAATTAATAAAAAAGCTCAAGAAATTGATTTTACTAAATATGATGCAAATACCATCATTGGTGCTAATGAAGATAACGGAAACATCGCTGATCATGTCAAAGGAAATGCCGATGCGCCGGTAGTGATTTTTGAGTATGCAGATTATCAGTGTTCTGGTTGTGCCTCGGCTAATCCAAGAGTTAATAAATTGGTAGCTGAATATGATGGCGAGTTGGCGGTGGTTTATAGAGATTTCTTGCTTTCATATCATCAAAATGGCACGGCAGCAGCTAGCGCAGCAGAAGCAGCAGGATTGCAGGGGTACTGGAAAGAATACGCTGATAAATTGTTCGCAAATCAATCCGTTTGGGCCAATGCTTCTGGCGATACTAGAACGGAAATGTTTGCAGATTTGTTTGAATCTGTAACTAATGGACAAGGAGACCGAGAAAAGTTTATCTCTGACATGAGTAGCGCAGAGGTGAAAAAGAAAATCGCCTTTGATACAGGAATCTCCGCTAAGCTAGACATCCCTGGTACACCTGCATTCTTTCTAGATGGAGAAAGAATTGACTTTTCTGGAGCCAAAAATGAAGAAGATTTCTTGAACTTGATGCGCGAGAAAATTGACGCCAAACTTGGCAAATAATAATCTGTTAGAATCAAAAAAGTCCCTAGCACCTGTTAGGGACTTTGCGCGTTTTACCAATGAAACTTTGATCTTTGCCGGCGAGCTTTAAGACTCACCACCTCCGGCTACTGGATTTTCGTTTCAATGAACTCTTGCCATGGGGCAGGAGGAATCTGCGACTTTCTGCGAGTGTAGCCTCGCTTGAGTCCGATACGCATATATAAACTTGCGTTCTCCTTTTTAGTTGTGTCGTTCACACGACCAATCGTCTAATACTTGACTGTACCAGCTGAAATACTAGCCAGTATTAATCTGATTTGCTGTTTATCTAAAAGAACGACTTTTCTATAATAGCAAACGAGAATTTTAGTTGCAAGCATAAGCGAAAATAAATATCAAAATGGTATTCATCCTTGTAAGACGGCCTCCGTCCGTAAAAAGTAAAGGCCTACTGGGACTCCGGGATATTGTCTTGCAGAGAACAAATACCATTCTAGCTCGAGTTAGTATGTATCAGCTTATGATTGGATTAGCAATGTAATTAGAATAAGTATAGCTAAGATAACGCGATAGAAACCAAAGGCTTTTAGGGAATTTGATTTTTTGAGGTATTTGAGGACAAAAGAAATAGCGAGGAGACCGGAGACAAACGCAATGATATTTGCAACAGCTAAAGTCCCGAGATTGGCAAAGAGATATTCCCTGGTGGAAGAAGAAAGTAAAGTCTTGCCGCAAACTGCCAACATAAGTGGGATAGAGACTAAGAAAGAGTAGTCTGCAGAAGATTCGCTATCAAGACCTACGAGGCGGCCAGCAACGATGGTAGAGCCAGAGCGCGAAACGCCTGGGATAAGGGCAAAAGTCTGGGCTAGACCAATAGCAAGGGCGCGAGGTTTGGTAAGCTCTTTTTCTGATTTTAATTTGGAAAGATGTGGAAGTTTGTCTATAATGATCATAATTAAGCCAACTATGCCCATAGCGATAGCTACAGTGTAGAGCGAGGAGAAAAATGGTGTGTCTTCTATAAAATGGCTAAGCAGTAAGCCTGCTAGGCCAGCTGGGATACAAGTGATGATGACATTGAGCGCCAATTTATAATTGTGATTTATAAAAATGTCTTTGAGAATTTGGAGAATGCGCTTGCGATAATAAATAATAAGTGCGAGTAGGGTGCCGATATTGATAAGCTCTAGAAAATAATGAAAATCTGCTGGACGAGGACCCATAATTTGGCCAAAAATTTCTAGGTGGCCAGAGCTAGATACTGGGATAAATTCTGTGAGGCCTTGGATAAGACCTAAAATAATTGCGATAATTATAGTCATTAAATTAATTATAACATAACATGTGGCAGACAGTTATCACTACTTTTGGAACGGCCTTCGTCCGTAAAAAGTAAAGGCCTAAAGGCCGTTGACTTTTTACTGGGACTCCGGGATATTGTTCCAAAAGCAGCGATAACTGTCTGCTTGTTTGTTCTTTTGCTGATTATCTGGTATAATTAAGGTAAGATTTTTAATAGTTTTAAGGAGAGAAGATGTCTGGACATAGTAAATGGGAGACTACCAAGCGTCAGAAAGCGGTTGTTGATGCAAAACGCGGGGCACTTTTTACAAAAATCGGAAATCAAATTGCCATTGCTGCGAGAGCCGGTACTGACCCATCGATGAATCCAAGCCTAGCCATGGTACTAGAGAAAGCAAGACATGCCAATATGCCAAAGGCTAATATTGAGCGTGCGATTGCTAGAGCTAGCGACAAATCTTCGGCGGCATTAGTAGAGGAAACCTATGAGGCTTATGGGCCTGGTGGAATTGGAATTGTCATTGAAGTTGCGACCGACAATAAAAATCGCACGATGCCAGAGGTAAGGAACACATTAAATAAAGCTGGTGGCCGAATGGCAGACCCTGGGAGCGTGATGTTCCAGTTTGAGAGAAAAGGCGTGATATTCATCTCCGACAAGGGTGACGATCCAATGATGATTGCCCTAGATGCAGGCGCAGAAGATGTAGTGGAAGAAGATGACGGAACAGAAATCACTACCGCCCCATCTGATTTGGCTAAAGTCAGGCAAGCATTGGTAGATGCCGGAATGAATGTTAATTCGGCAGAACTAAAATATGTGGCTGCCAACAAAATTGAACTAGACGGAGACGAGCTAGAAAAAGCAGAAAATCTACTAAATGCCATTGACGATCTAGATGATGTAACGGCTGTGCACACAAATCTAGGCTAGAATGAATCTAGGTAATAACTAAGCAGATTTTTTGGTCTTGGCGTGGCTTTTCTTCTTGCGGATGATAATGTAAATTATCATCACAACAGTAATAACGCCTAGTGCAGAAGCGATAATAATGACGCTGGTGTTGAAAGTGTCTTTAGGGATATTGATTGCGCCAAAAGTGGAAGCACTAATAACACTACTGCTAGGAGTATTAGAAAAAGCACCAAGCGGTTTAGCATAAGAGGAGTCTGATTCCGTAGCAGGTTCTGTATTATTTTCTGCGGCGGCAGCATTTTCTGAATTAGTGAGGAAAGTAGCTTTATTGTATTCTACCGAAGAAGTATTAGTGGTGATATTGGCGTCTCCTAAATCGGTCTCGGTAACAAAGGAAATCTTGTCACTAACTGAGCCTTCTTCTGAAGGGGATACATTGTAGCGGAAATAGACAGTATCTGTGCTGGAATTAGCACCGCCAAGATAGATAGTTGAGTCTAGTTTGAAACCAGTCCCGTCGCTATCTGGTGAAGAAATACTGACTGGGATCCAAGAATCGGCAACTGATGGGTCGTAAGTATATTCAAGTGATTCCTCTGTCAGAGGAACAAAACCGACATTATTTGCCTCAGAGATAAATGATGAGATGTGGGTAAGAGTGAGAATTTGATGTGGATCGGAATTTTTGAGAGAAGTGGTATATTCGACATAGCCATTACTGACGATTGCGGAAGTTTCTGACTCCAAAGAGTCTAGCTGCTCAAGATTGCTCCAAGCTGTAGGCACACCATTTTTGTTAGCAATAATATTGTCCTCTACAACGGCTGTGATGTTGTTGACAGAGAACGCGGTAAAACCAGCGCAGGCGATGAAAGCTGCTAAAACAATGGCACTGGAAATTGTGGTAATTTTTGAAGCTTTTTTAACTTTATCATTGGTGCTCATGGTTACATTGTAACCTAAGCAACCCGTAAATGTCAATGGAGATTACTTGGCGTATTCTATGGCACGAGTCTCACGAATAACATTAACCTTGATGACTCCTGGATAGCTCATAGTAGCTTCGATTTTGTCGGCGATGTCACGGGCGAGTTTTAGAGCGGTAAGATCGTCGATTTGCTTCGGTTCAACAATAACACGCACTTCACGGCCAGCGGAGATAGCGTAGGCCTTGTCGATGCCTGGGAAGCTAGTAGCGATATTTTCTAGATCGCGCATGCGTTCTGCAAAGTTCTCGGCGGAAATATTGCGAGCGCCAGGACGAGCAGCGGAAATAGAGTCACAAATCTTGATAATGACAGCTTCTGGAGTGGTTGGCTCAATATCGTCATGATGGGCAGCGATAGCATGGACGATTTCGTCAGACATACCATATTTCTTGGCGAGCTCTGCGCCAATGTCAGCGTGCTTGCCCTCAATTTTGTGGGTAACAGCTTTGCCCATGTCGTGCATAAGGGCAGCAGTTTTGGCGATGCGTTTATCTGCGCCGATTTCTTCGGCAATCATGCCAGCAATATGTGCCATTTCGATGGAGTGCAACAAAACATTCTGACCATAAGAAGTACGGAATTTGAGCTCACCGATGAGATGAACTAACTCGCGAGGAATGCCAACTAGGCCAACTTCACGCACGGCGTCTTCACCGGCGCGAACAACTTCTTTTTCGATTTCTTTTTCAGCCTTAGAGACGGCATCTTCAATGGAAGATGGATTGATACGGCCATCTTTCATGAGGCGTTCCAAAGCGTACCTAGCAACTTGACGACGGATAGGATCAAAGCTAGACAAGACCACCATGCCTGGGGTATCGTCTACCATAATGTCTACGCCAGTAGCGCGTTGAAGGGCTTGAATATTTCTACCCTCTTTGCCGATGATACGGCCCTTCATTTCGTCGTCTGGAAGTTTGAGGGCGGTGATGGTGCGGTCTGCAGTAACTTCTGATGACATCCGCTCCATAGCAGTAAGTAAAATCGATTGAGCGGTCTCATCAACATCATGTTTGATTTCCTTTTGCTCTTTAGCGACAAGATTAACAAGGTCTTGTTTGATGTCGTTTTCAGTCATTTGCATGAGTTTTTCTTTGGCTTCTTGTTTGGAAAGACCAGCAATTTTTTCTAGTTTCTCATGCTGTTTAGTGCGGATATCGCGAATTTCGCCCTTCAAAGTCTCGATTTCTTTTTCTTGCTTGGCAAGGCGCTCAGTTTTCTTTTCGATTTGGTCTAACTTGCCATCTAAAGTAGTTTCCCGTTCTGCTAAGCGATCTTCAGTGCGTTTCCATTCTTTGCGGCGTTCAGATTCTTCAGACTTGGACTTTTCGTCGATTTCGCTAGCTTCTTTTCTAGCTTCCATAACGATGTCTTGAGCTTCCCTTTTGGCTTTTCTGACAAGGTCGTCAGCTTTATTTTTGCCACCTTTTTCATTTTTCTTGTTGTATGCAAATACAGAGCCAGCTCCAGCACCGATGCCGGCCAGAGCAGCTATTACGATTATGGCTATTTCCATAATAAACCTTTCTAATTTGTTGACATTTTCCTGATGCCAACGGGTTAACAAATAAATATAAAATTAATAAGTTCCGTCCTTATTATAGCACAAAGACCAGATTATTCATAGTGGGAAATGTTGTTGGTGATCATGTTCTTGATGATCTGAACAGCAGTATCCTCTAGGCCCTGCTCAGAAGCATCCTGTGAGAAGTGAGTTTCTGGAGCAGCATAGAAGTAGTTATAATCACCATAAGTGTAGAATTTTTGGCCAAAGCTCTTGCCGGTGTCTTTGTCGGAATCGCCTTCGTAAGTCTCAACTCTGGTAACGCAACCTAGAGTAGCTGTGTTCTGATCGATATCAGCAAAGGCTGGGAAATATTTAATGCCAGTCTTGTGCCCGGTAAAGCAAATTTGTGGACGATATTTTTGATCTACAGTATAGCTAACATTTTCTAGATCTTCTGGAATTTTGAAGCTGATATTCCATTCTGGAATGTAAATAGTATCTCCTACGGGATTATAAACTGGAACATCATCTGGGGATGTAATAGTAGTTCCGGTATCAGATTCTATTTTTGAAATGATGGCACCAGCAGCGGCTAAATTATTCTGAGCGGCAGCGAGTTTTTGGGAAGTACCCATATTAGAAACTAGGCTCCAAATGCCCAAAACAATACCGATAAAGGCTAGGGCGCCAAAAACGATGGAAAGGGTCTTGAATAATTTTTCGGAATCGGTCTGAGATTTGGCTGGAGTAACAGCAGAGCCAATGGTAGTACCCTGCATATTTGGCGCGCTCATACCATCAAAATGAGTAGGCGCCAAGATTGGCGATTCTAGAGGGACGCCAGTGTTGTGAATGGATGGACCATTTTGATTGTCCAAGCTGGCAGTTTGTCCTTGCTGATAGCCCGAAGTGGACTCTGATTGATTTGATGCAGACTGGTTGTCCATGGCTGGAGGAAGTTGTGGATCAATAGTCGAGCTATTATTACCACCATCTTGATTATTATGCTCTGAGCGGCTGCTAGGTTGCGGAGCAAAGGGTTGCATATTATTGTCCATTAAAAAGTCCTTGATTACTGATTCTATTATAACATACTTAGAGAAAAAAGATAAAGATTATGGTAAACAGTAGACTATTTTCTAGGCGGGGTAATATTAGCGGGGCGACCATAGTCTGGGATGATGATAGGGTGAGATTTTCCGTGGTGATCTTTTAGCGAAACGCCTAGCTGATCTGCTAAAGTATTGACCACAGCAGCACCAATACGAAGCCCCGTGAAGCTGCCTGGGCCGGACATGAAGGTAATTTCTGAAATATCGTGCCAATCTGCGTGATTTTCTGTAAGCTTTTCTCTGATAAAGGAGAAGATCTGCTCAGCGGTATCACGACCTAACTCTTGGCGATATTCATTGTCGTCTAGCTTAAGTATAGTGGTTGGAGTGGAGGTATCTAAATAAAGTTTCATCTGGATAGCTCCTTGATAGTACGCGTACCATCATCGTTTAGGAAAATCTGGAAGGAAAGGTGCTCTGCTGGCAAAAGATTTTTGACGGATTCTCCCCATTCTATAACGACAACCGTATTTGGACTGGCAATAGATTCAGCAAAATCTTCTACCATAAGTCCTGGATCTTCGAGACGATAAAAATCATAGTGGATAAGCTCGCCAGAATTTGGAGTGTCAAGTGAAAAAGCGTAGCGTTTAGAAATAGTGAAGCTAGGAGAAGTGACTGGTTCTTTGACACCTAGGCCGTCCGCAATACCACGAGTAAGCGTGGTTTTGCCGGCACCGACATCGCCAATTAGCTCAATTACCACAGGCGCGGCATCCTGAGCAAGCTTCTGGTGCAGCTTGCGACCAACCTTCCGACCAAAAGAAATTAGCTCTTTTTCACTTGATATAATCATATATATATTATATAACAAAAAATTAGTTTAGACAAACTCATAGATAGCTTAGATAACACGCGAGACTTCTTCGATAGTAGTTTCGCCCTTGAGGGCGGCAATGAGGCCTTTTTGTTCCAAAGTAAGCATGCCATTTTTCTTGGCAACTTTCTCAATAGCGTTAGTATTAATATCGCTAACATCACCGCGAATAAAAGATTGGATTTCCTCGGAGACGATCAACTGCTCCATAATGACTGAGCGACCTTTGTAGCCAAATGGTATTTCTTCGGTGGCGACTGGCTGATAGAGGGTAATATTATTTAGGTCAATTCCCCGCTCGGTTAAGGCGGATTCCGGCACGCCTTCAAAAACTTTGTGAATGTATTTGAGCGTGGCCTCATCTGGCTGATAAGGTTTTTTGGCATCAGCAAGTTTTCTAACAAGGCGCTGAGCAATAACTAAGCGGACCGAACTGGAGAAAATAGGATTGGTGCCAATCATATCGATCATACGGGAGAAAGCAGCAGAAGTAGAATTGGCATGGAAGGAGCTAAGTACTAAGTGCCCAGTGATAGAAGCCTGGATAGCAGTGCGAGCGGTATCGGCATCACGAATCTCGCCAACCATCACTACATCTGGGTCAAGACGAAGTACGGAGCGAAGACCATCGGCAAAAGAGCCACCTTCGGTGGTGTTAATTGGGATCTGGGAAATGCCAGTGATACCATACTCGATTGGATCCTCCAGAGTGATGATTTTTCTGTCAGTGGTATTGAGGGCATTGATGATGGAATAGAGCGTGGTTGATTTACCAGAGCCGGTAGGACCAACCATCAAGACTAGCCCGCGAGGATGCGATATGACCTCGTTGATTTCTGCGCGCTCTTCTTGACCAAGGCCGAGAAGATCAAGATTGAGTAAAGTTTCGTCAAAATTGAAGAGACGGAGGACGGCATCTTGGCCATACATAGTAGGAATCATTTCGACACGGATATTGAGCAGGTGGGTGCTGCCGTCCCTATGAATATCCATTTGCATATGCCCGGATTGTGGGGTGGTAGCAGCCATAGATATATTAGCACGACTAGAAAGTTCGCCCATGAAAATCCTATAGCGGTCTCGATTGATAGTAGCAACTGGATGAAGCAAGCCATCTACGCGCATACGAATGCGTATCTCTTCGCGCAAGTTTTCGATATGAATATCGGATGCGCCAAGTTTGTCAGCTTGATTTAGTAAATAGTCAAAAACTTTATCAGTAGAGACTTCGTTTAGAACGCGGCTAACTGCGGCAAGTGTTTCTGAATCGCCTTCGCCGGCAATTGTAATGTCATCATAGTGTGTCTCTTGTGGCGGATCATAACGCAAAATAAAAACTTTGTAAGCAGAATCAGTAATGAGGAAGAAGTCAGCGCGCTCGCCCTTGACGCCATATTCTTTGCGCAGCTTTTCGATAGTGCTTCTAGGTGTTTGGCTAGTCACCATAAACTGGAAATGGTCGCTCTCATTGCCTTTTTGTAGTGGCAAGATAAAATCTTGGTGCATCTGCTCTTTGGTGAGTAGACCATGGACTAGTGGAATGTCGTTTTCAAATTTGCGAGTATCAAGATATGGCAAGCCCAAAATTTTGGCACGAGCTGCAGTAGCCTGCTCCTCGTTTTCGCGACGCTTTGCCTGTATCTCTTGCTCGTCCATTGATGCCCTTATATTTTCCCTTGTTGGTAATTATACCATAAGGCTAATCATTGTGCTTGCGTTTTTCGCTGTGTTTGTGATTGTTGTTGCGATTCAATTTGGCAATACGAATTTTTGATGATTTTTTGGCCATAATTTCTCCTTTGGTATATTATATCACCTTTAGAGGTTATTTGATATAATTTTGGCATGAGAAAAAGGGTGAAGAACTTAAACGACAGGCGATATCTAAAAACACAAAAAGCAATTGATAAAGCAACAAGGAAATTTATACGAGATGGGCATATCGCCGGGATAAAAGTGGCGGAAGTTAGCAAAGAAGCAAAAATTTACACATCAACATTTTACGAGCATCATCTAGACATGGACGAGGTGATTACGCAGATGGACGAGAGAATGGCGGCAGGACTAGCAAAAATAGTATCAGAAATGGAGGGGACAGATTACAGCTTGCGGATATTGTATTCTAAAATGTTATTTTATATTCATAAAAACAAGGATTACTACGGAATTGTAGTAAAACAAAAAGTAGCAGCACCACTGATATTGATAACTGAAGTGGCGAAACCAAAAATTTTGAAAGTATGGAAAAAGGAAAGCCGCGTGAAACTAAGCGATGATGATTTGGAAAAAATTTTGACGATTTTGGAGTGGGAAAATTGTGGAGTGGTTTGGTGGTGGGGAGAAAAATATAAATTTGCCGACAAAAAAATTGGCAGTATAGCCAAGCGAATGACTATACTGACCAATAAAGTGTATCGTGAGCTGAAGTGGTGGTAGATTATTTGTCTACAACTTCACCCTCAACTGGCTCGTCGCCAGAACCGTCTTTACTAGAATCGTCGGACTTTTTGTCGTCAGATTTGGCATCGGCGCTAGCAGATTGATACATTTTACTGCCGATTGGCATGATTTTTTCCGACAACTCAGAAGCGGCTTTTTCCAAAGCTTCTTTATCAGCATCGGCGTCGTTTAGAACTTTTTTGGCATCTTCAACGGCAGATTTGATAGTCTCCTTGTCTTCATCGGAAATTTTATCCTTGTATTCATTAGGCATTTTTTCGGCCTGATAAATAGCATTTTCTAGGTGATTTTTAGCATCAATGCTCTCGCGCTTTTTCTTGTCTTCTTCGGCGTGAGACTCGGCTTCTTTTTGAGCTTTTTCAATGTCTTCTTTGCTCATGTTGCCAGAGTTTTGGATGGTAATTGATTGCTCTTTGCCAGTTCCTTTATCCTTAGCGGTGACATTGAGAATACCGTTGGCATCTAGGTTGAAGGTGACTTCAATTTGAGGGATACCGCGTGGAGCTGGAGCAATACCATCAAGAATGAAACGACCAAGAGATTTGTTGTCGGCAGCCATTTCGCGCTCACCCTGAAGGACATGAATTTCTACTTGTGGCTGATTGTCTGCCGCGGTAGAGAATACTTCGGATTTGGAAGTTGGAATAGTAGTATTGCGGTTGATTAGTGGAGTGCGAACACCACCCATGGTTTCAATACCAAGAGTAAGTGGGGTAACATCAAGGAGCAAAACATCTTTGACATCGCCCTGAAGAACGCCGCCTTGAATAGCAGCACCAACAGCTACGACCTCGTCTGGGTTGACTCCCTGCATTGGTTCTTTACCAAAAATCTCTTTGACTTTCTCTACGACAGCTGGCATCCTCGTCATGCCACCGACCATCACTACTTCATCAATATCAGAAGCTTTGAGCTTAGCGTCTTTTAGTGCTTTTTCTACTGGATCAGACAAACGATCTAGAAGTGGCGCAACGAGCTCTTCCAATTTGGCACGAGTAAGGGTGTGCTCAAAATGTTTTGGACCTTCAGCATCGGCAGTAAGGAATGGTAAGTTGATGTCAGTGGAAGTGGCGCTGGATAGCTCTTTTTTGGCTTTTTCGGCTTCGTCCTTGATGCGTTGCATGGCAGCGGCATCATCACGAATATCAATACCAGATTCCTTCTTGAATTCGTCTAGGAGATAGTTAACAATAATATTATCAAAATCTTCACCACCGAGGTGAGTATCACCATTAGTAGATTTTACTTCGAAGACACCATCGCCAAGTTCCAAAATAGAAACATCGAAAGTACCACCACCAAGGTCGAAGACGGCGATTTGCTCATCTTTTTTGTTTTCTAGACCATAAGCAAGAGCGGCGGCAGTAGGCTCGTTGATAATACGCTTGACTTCTAGGCCAGCGATTTTGCCGGCGTCTTTGGTGGCTTGGCGCTGAGAATCATCAAAGTAGGCTGGGACAGTAATGATAGCTTCGGTGACTTTTTCGCCAAGGAAAGCCTCAGCATCAGCTTTGATTTTGGAAAGCACCATAGCAGAAATTTCTTCTGGAGTGTAGGATTTACCATCCATTTCTACGGCGACACCACTTCCTTTTTTGACGATTTTGTAAGGCATGATGTCAAGATCGCGCTGGACTTCTTTGTCATCAAACTTGCGACCGATCAAACGCTTGATGCCATAAATAGTATTTTTAGGATTAGTAACGCGTTGACGCTGGGCGACTTTGCCAACTAGGCGCTCGCCTTTTTTGGTAACAGCAACTACGCTTGGAGTGGTACGATCACCCTCAGCATTAGTGATAACCTCTGGTTTACCGGCCACCATATATGCAAAGGCGGAATTGGTTGTACCAAGGTCAATACCGATAATTTTACTCATATTGTTGATCCTTTCTAGCACTCTACATATGAGACTGCTAATTTATACTCCTATTGTAGCAAATTAGCACTCTAGTGTCAAGAGTGCTAAAACAGGGGTGGCCGACAAAAAGCTATGTTATTTGCTGGAATTTTCTAAGATTTTTGGAGTTTTAGGACTTTTTCTGAACACGGCGTTTTACAGGGAAGGCGAGAACAGTACCAACAACGCCACCGATAAGAGCAACAATAATGTCCCACATGGTATCATCTAGTCCGGTGGTTATGAGCTCTTGCATGTGCTGACCGGCGATCTGGTCACAAGTAAATTCAAAACATTCCCAAGCGGCGGCGGTAAAGGCTACGAAACAGATGGAGAAAAGAGCTTTGAACCAAAGTTCACCTGATTTTTGAGAAGTCTGGTCAATAATTTCCCGAGCACAGAAAGCGGCCAATAAACCAGAGGCGCAGTGGACGATTTTGTCGAATGGATAGACGATTGAATAGACATTGAAGTCGATGCCAAGCACCATGGCAGGAATTAAAAATAATAGATAGGCAATCTCTAGACGATTAGAGATTTTGAGACCAAAGATGCGCAAGAAATCCATCACAAAAGGCAGGGCGATGGTGGCAAGATAACTCCAAATTTTGGTGAAATTACTATCTGGGATAAAATGAAGAACAACTAGAACTACGCCGGATAATACAATACCGTATTTGAGGATATTTTTGATGGTTTTAATAGTAGACTTTTCCATATATATTATATTAACATATTTCAAGGATTTTCCCGGTATTTTTGTGGGCCTAGGATAGCTCGCGTTCAATCATTTCGCGAGTGATATTGATATTGGCGCCAGAGGAAGCTTCGCCGGTCAGAACGCGCTTGGCTACTAAATTTTCTACAGTTTGCTGGACAATGCGTTTCATAGGGCGGGCACCGAGTTGAGGATCGTAGCCTTTTTCTACGAGATATTGCTTAGCAGAATCGTCCAAGGTAACAGCAATTTTTTGTGGGGCTAGAGTCTTGTTAGTGCCGGCGATAATGAGGTCGACAACCTTGAGACAATCGTCAGGAGAAAGTGGCTTAAATAGACAAATTTCGTCGAAACGGTTGAGAAATTCTGGCTTGAAAACATTGGTAGAGAGTAGCCAGTTCATAAATTCGTCTTTGACGGAGCTGAGCTCGACGCGATTTTTGACATATTCACGAATTTTGTCGGCGCCAGCATTACTAGTAGCGATGACAATGGTATCCCGGAAAGATACTTCTTTGTTTTTGGCGTCGCGCAAAATACCTTCGTCTAGAAGCTGAAGAAGGGTAGTTAGAACCTGCGGATGGGCTTTTTCGATCTCGTCTAATAACACTACGGAGAAAGGCTGTTTCATAACCTGAGCAGTAAGGCTGAGCTCATCAGAGGCGGCATCGGCAATTAGACGAGAAACATCACTAGCTTCAACAAATTCGTTAAGATCTAGGCGGATGATTTGGTTCTCGCCGTTGAAATATACTTCGGAAAGAGCTTTGGCAAGCTCAGTTTTACCGACACCGGTAGGACCAAGGAAAAGGAAGGTACCAATAGGGCGATTTTCATTACGGACACCAGCGGCGGCGCGACGAAGGGCGTCAGATACAGTCTTGACGGCTAGCTCTTGATCAATCATGCGTTTATGAATGAGCTCTTCTAGATTTAGAAGTTTGGATTTGTCAGAATCATCCTCAGCTAGTTGAACCTTGACGCCTTCGGTTTTTTCGACAGCTCTACCAACGCTGGCGGCAGTAACTAGCATGTTTTCGGCATAAGCACCGGCAGCATCAAGCAAAGCTAGAGCGCGGCCTGGCATCTCTAAGTCATGAACATAGCGCTCGCTCAAGCGGTAGGCTTCTTTGAGAGCCCAAATAGTATAAGAAACATGATGTTGATATTCCAAAATTGGCACCTGATCTTGCAAAACTTTCATAGTTTCCTGCTGGTTAGCAGGGGTGACCATGATCTTGTTGAGGGCATTAGCAAGTGGAGCCTTTCTAGCGGAAATTTCCAAAAATTTTTGACGATCCATAGTGAGGATAATGCGAAGTTTGCCGGCTTCTAGAATTGGCAGTAGCACATTAGTAATATCAACTGACCCGACACCATCTTCAAAGAAAAGTTCGGCGTTTTCTAGCCAAATAATGATGTTTTTGGCATTATACGCTTCACCAAGAACATGCATGACTAAGCCTTCAATTTCTCCGCGCTCGGTGGCAGAACTAATCAAAGCGGCAGCATCAAGTTTGAAGATTTGGCGGAAACGGAGACTAGCAGGAAGACCACTATCTGCATCTAGAAGTTGCTCGGCAAAAGCAGTAACAATAGTGGAACGACCACTACCATCGGGACCAATAAGTGCGACATTTTGACGGCTGCCGCTGGTGAAAATTTGAGTCATTTTGGCAAGAATTTCTTTGTGGGCGGCTAACTGAATCTGAGTTTTCATGGCACCTTCACGTAGGCTGGAAATATTGACGCCAAAACGCTGCAGAGTAGGAATATAGCCAAAGCTCAAATCCCTGGCAATGCCACCACTATGACGGCGTTGTTTGACACTTTTAACTAGGCCGTTGAGATAGTTGAACCAGACGATTCCATCTAGCAAATCGACCATCTCTAGTTTCATTTGGCGTAAAATAATCTCGTTGTTAGGGTGACAGGCGATAATAGAAACGGCCAAAACTGCACCGTGGATTTCTTTGGAATCAGTGCCCTGTTTAATCTTGATGGCGGCTTCAAAGATAGGTGAAACGGAATTAGGAAGGTCCCTGGCGATATTCTGGAGTAACTTGCTGGAAATACCATAACGGACATAGAGAAAGCGGCCGCTATTGGTTTTTTCAATGACAGTAGCAATGTCTAGTGGCGTAGGATTAGCTGGCAAAGCCGCTAATACATCATTTGACAAGGTATCGTCTAGGCTATCGGTCTTGCCGACTGGCACGGTGATAAGCTCACATTTGGTCCAGATAATGAACATGAAAGTAATGATAGCGACGGCAAAACATAGCCAGCACAGCGCACTGTGGGCGATGAGTAGATAAATTCCGCCGGCCAAGCCGAGGAAAGTTATGACGAACAAGAAAAATAGTACAGGTTTTTTGCCGAGTTTTTTACCGAGGCGTGTTTCCCTGGCACGGAGAGAATAGTGGTTGAAGCTAAGAACGGTCTGACTCATAAATGCACTCCTGTGATTGTTAGGACGATACAGACAACTGGTAAAAATGGAATAACTGGCCAAATAACGATGAAAAGAACACCCAAAATAGCTTCAAGAATAATAGCAAGGCCACCGAAAATAATAATAAAGAGCCGCGTGACAGTGCCAACTAGTCTAGAAATGAGGCGGTCAAAAAAGGCATTAAGACGATTACCTTCGTCTGAAGTATTGGCAGAGATTTGACGATACGGAGCAAAAAGTGTACGGAAAAGTTGGCCGATGGAGAAAAAATCTAGAGAATCGGACAATTTGTGTTTCAGACCGGTGGAGACTACCCGCCAGCCACGGAGATACCACCATTCGATTAGGTCGACTGCAAACATATATCTATTATATATCTTATAGCTAAATTGCGCTAGTGTTTAAGCTTGGTAAGAAACTGGCGAAAAGCATAACGAATTTCACGACGAAATTGGAAAATAATGTAGCCACCGCCCAAGATAATCACACCACCTATAGCCCAGAAGGCAATGAATGTGGACTTTTCTTCTACGCCAGTCACTGGAACAGTAGGGTATTCTGCATTTAGGCCAGTCCTAATCTTGCGGCAACGATTAGTGTCATGGTTGCGCTCATAGCCTTCTTTGCAAGGGGTGGATTCAGAAGCAGAACTAGCGATAGACTTGCAGCGTCCAGTCAGAGGATTGCGGTATTTCCCTGCTGGACAATCTTTAATAGTAGAGCTGATGGTGGCAGCTTTGACGCAATTGCCAGTGGCGGTATTGATAATTTTACCTACTGGGCAAGTTTGATATTCTTGATAGACATTAATGGCCCCGGGCGTAGGCATATAAGTAACTTTCCAATTTTCTGTGCCGTCTAAATTGTAATCTATTAGAGCATAAGAGGCAGATTTTTTCTGACCGTGAGGAAGGATAAGTTTGGCAATAAGTTCTGAATTGGTATCGAAAAGCTCAAGAGTATTTGCAGTTGTGGGATTTTTGGTAAGACGAAAACTTGGACGCAATACAAAATATTCCGAGGGAGCAAGAGTAGTTGGAGTTGATACTAGTGGGTAGGTTTTGCTTTTGTAACGAAGCGTGCAAGTATGAAGCTCGACTGGACTATCGCCAGAGTTGTAAAGCTCAATAAACTGCTCGGAAGCGTCGGCGTCGTAATAACTCAAAATTTCAGTGAAAGTAAGCCCCAGGCACTGAACATCTAGACTGAGAGTGGGGGAAGAAGTATCGGGATCTGGTGGTGTAGAATCTTGGTCTTCTGAGATAACAGACGGGAGATATAGTCCAGAGGCAGAAGAATTATAAGTAAGAGTATAGCCAGCAACATGCAAATATTTTCCGGTGTCAGGATCACGGATGATAGTGGTATAAGAACGGGATTTGACAGTGGTAGAAAAAACCGGAAGACAGCTTGTGCCGCCTGACCAGCAGACAGAACTGATAGTTTTGTCATTAAATACTAGGGCGAGCGAGCCACTCATGGCAATAGAGGTATCATAAAGCAAATCTTGGTTGCCGTCGGTAGCCTCGGGGGCAGATTTGTAACGGAGCAAAATGCTCTCGCCGATAAATTTACTACCACTGGGAAATTGGTAAAGGGTGGTGGACTTGCCGGAAGATGAGCTATAGATAATTTCTATGCCACTTAGATCAACTGTGGCACCGGAAAGGTTGATTAGCTCTATTAGTTCCCCAGAGTTTTTGCCAGCATCGGTGGTATAGCCTGGGTTGATGGCGCGAATAGCTATGCCTGGTGGCTCGGTGAGCGTGGATGGACTAGCAAAGGAAGTGTCGGGGAAAGCATCGCCGATTAAGCTAGTAGCCGAAGCGGTGGCTGGGATTAAGATTGATATTGTGATTTGGATAAATAAAATTAGTCGTTTCATGTCACTCAGCCTACATACTAGGAAAAAGCTATGCAAGCATGAGCTTGATATTTTTTGAAAAATTAAAAGGCTATTGCTAAAAATTAAACTGATTTTGCTTAAATTTATACCGCCTTTGCTTAGCGAGCAACAGCGTGATATAATATGTTTATGATTAGTTCAGATATGTTCATTGTCTTGTTGGCGGGGTTAGTACATGCTACCTTACAACTAGGGATTGGCACACTGCTTTTGCTTTATCATGCGAGCCTAGGCAAACATATCAAAAGAAAAACCAAAAGTCTGGTGACAAATTACATAATGGGAAACGGATTTTTGACGGCTATTACGGCGGCAGCCACAGCTTTTGTGATATTTACAATATGCCAAGGAGAGATGAGTATAGCGGTTTTGACTGTAGTAGTAGGAATACTAGTAGCGCTAGCAATTTCGGTATGGGCGTTCTATTATCGCTGGGGGAGAAGTACAGAATTATGGCTACCAAAGTCAATAGCAAAATTTATTGACAACCGTGCAAAGATAACAGAAAGCAATACAGAAGCGTTTTCCCTTGGAATGTTGGCCTGCTTTGCGGAAGCGCCATTTACATTAATGCTAGTAATAATTACAGCAAATAGCGTGTTGGCTTTGCCATTAGCGTTACAAATTTTAGCAATAGCATTTTATACAATTTTGTCGGTATTACCACTAATAATTGCAAGAATAGCCATAAGAAAAGGCCAAACTATAGTGGATGTCCAAAAGTGGCGTATTAAAAACAAAAAATTCTTGCGGATAATTTCCGGCGTTGGATTTTTGGTATTGGCAATTTTCCTGTTAGCATTTAAGGTGCTGGGAGTGAAGTAAAATGATTAGACATAAAGCACAAGCGTCAAAAGATTTAGCAAAAGTAGAAAAGATTAAAGCAAAAGTAAAATCTAAAAAAGTTGGAACTAACAAGTTTTCTGAAAAAGATTTGATAAAAGATATTTTAAGGGAAGGAAAGACCATAGGGGCGTCAGAAAAAGTAGTAGAAAAATATGCACCCAAAGTAGCTGAAAAGGTGAGAAAATGGGTAGAAAAACGCGCTGAGGTGACGAAAGACGATGTGAATAGAATGGTAGCAAAAGAAATAGAGAAGTACAACAGAGATTTAGCATTTATTTACAAGAATCGTGGTAAAATAATTTAAAAGTGAGTAGGTTTTATGGGAAAAAGATTCGATTTTGAATATATAGTAATAGGTGGAGGCGTGGCAGGCACTACTGCGGCGCTGAGATTAGCTAAAGCTAAAAGAAAAGTAGCTCTAATAGAGCAAAATAAGTGGGGTGGGGCAGGCACTACTTCTAGGGATGTACCGCAAAAAGCGTTATTTTCTTTTTCCCATCTATACGCACGGGCGGTGGCTGGCAATAGATTTGGGATTTCCTCTGCAAATTTGAGATATAACTATCCAACAATTACACATTGGAAAGACAAGGCGGTAGAAAATGCCACCCCTAAGAAAAAGGATTTGGAAGCAGCAGGGGTAACTTGTCTAAAAGGCAAGGCGCATTTTGTGGGGACGAATGATGTAGCGGTGGGTGATGGAAAAATTTCTGCAAGTAAATTTATTATTGCTACTGGCGCGGAAGCGGCAGATAATGGTATTTCTGGCCTAGATACGGTAAAATACTACACTCCGGCTACGGCGTTAAATATTGAACGACCACCAAAAGCAGTACTAGTAGTTGGTGGTGGGCCAAGTGGGGTGGAGATAGCGCAATATTATGCAGAATTAGGTGCAAGAGTAGTGATAGTGGAGCTTTCTTCTAGATTGCTGCCAAAGGAAGATGAAGAAGTAGGTCAGTTGATGGGACAATTCTTTTCTAGGAGACTTGGCATTAAGACATTTGCCAATACTAGAGTGACAGCATTGGAAAAAGACAAGAATGGCAACAAAGTGGTATTTATGCATAATGGACAGGAAAAATCAGTGCGCGTGGAGACTATCGTGCTGGCAACTGGATCAAAACCAGCTCTAGATATAGGATTGCAGAATGCAAGAGTAAGTTTTGACAAGACTGGGCTAGTAGTAGACAAGATGCTCCAGACAAGTGCTAGAAATATTTACGGGGCGGGAGATGTGCTTGGTGGGGATAGCTCTACAGAGAGAGCTATGTATACAGCTGAAATGGCTGTTTCTAATATGATTGGCCGAACAAAAACTTATGTAGATTTTAGTGGGTTTATGCGTACGGTAGATACCGACCCACAGATTGCAACTGTAGGAATGACAGAAGATGAGCTGGCTAAAAGAAGTAGGAAATATAAGAAAGTACTGATTCCCCTTTCTGCGGTGCAGGCATCGATTACCAGCGATAATAAAGTAGGATTTTTGAAGCTGATGGCAAATGGACAAGGACATATTTTGGGGGCTACCGCTGTCTGCCCACAGGCCGCAGAAGTATTGCAGGAAGTGGCACTAGCAATTAGACATAATTTGCCACTGGTGCAAATGGCAAGCACGCCGCATGTGGCAGGAGCTTGGTCAGAATTAGTGCATGTAGCAGCCAGAGAGCTGCTGACAAAGAAATAACAAAAATGGCGCCATTATTGGGGGGAATAAATGGCGCCATTATTGGTTACAATGGGAGATTATAACTTGGTGGCGGGGGTTGGATTTGAACCAACGACCTTTTGGTTATGAGCCAAACGAGCTACCAGGCTGCTCTACCCCGCGATATTAGGATACCGGTGTATTGTATCAAAAAAGGAGGGTTTTGTCAAGGATGGAAGCTATCGTATCTAATTTGAATTAAAATGGAGCAACGACTTCATCATTATTATTGCAAGTTTCAGTATTGCCATCTTCTGCGCTCCAACAATTTCTAGCAACCCAGAAGCTCTTTTCTAGATCATCTGTGCCTGTAAGTTGGATAACAAATTCTGGATAAGGGAAGCCTGTATCAACTAGTTCAATGCGAGTTTCTACGCGACGATAAAGATCATTAGCACGGCCAGTAGAATCTACGCGAGCTTGAACGGCACTAAACCTGAGCGGGTCGGCAGTAGCAGAGGCTGAACAGTCAGTAGCGTTTCGACAAAGTGAGATTGAAAAGTCGGTATTAGGTTGGCCATAAAGGAGCGCTACACGGAAGAAGAAGGTATCAGGATTACGGAGACTACCGGTATTACCTTGATAAGTAGGCGGAATTTCTATATAAGTACCGCAGTAAAAGCCTAGCTCATCTGCCGTATTCTGACATCTGACCTTGATAGCAGTATTGCTATCATCACCATTCTTGTCGGATGAGCCAAGAACTCTAGCAGAATCAATAGAATTAGTGGCATCAGAGCCTCCGCTTACTGGGTAAAGCACTAGCTGAGCATGATCTGTACCATTATTAGGGTTTCCATGATTGACGCTAAGTTCGCCAAGATTGTAGTTTCTGTCTGTCTGATAGATATCTACTGCCACTACTGGTGGCTTAAACGAGTTAGTGGAGCTGTTTGGACTAAATTTGCCAGAGCCCATGTAGTTATTTGGGTCACCATTATTATCTGAATACCAACGGAAATAGATACCTCTGACCTGACTACTGTCAGCCGTGCGAACTGGAATAAGGCGGGTGCGATTGTCGGAACTAAGGTAGGCACGGTAGTCGTCTAACTCCTCGGCAATAGTAACACAAGTATAGGCCTGATCTAACACGGTAGCAGCATTTTCTGCAGTGCTGGTAGTTTCTTGAACCATGACTTCGCCACCATCGCCCTCTAGCCTACCAAGGACATTTCTGACGACATCACAAGAACCGCTAGCAATGCCGGACTCCATCTGATAGATGATATTGCCACAACTACCAACTGGTGCGGCAGAGTTGCTAGTCTCGCCATTGCTTAAACATTGGTGGTATTTAAGAATGGCAACCTTAGCATCTTCGATGCCGGCCAAAGCCGAATCGTAGGCGGATTGGGAGAGATCATAATTGCTAGTTTGCTCAGCTTCGGAAATCATAATACGAACAAAACTCAAAGTAATAATACTAAGCACTAGTGTGGTAAAGACGACAACATAAATAGATGCTGCACCCTGCCTGGTGGCAATAGTTTGTTTTTTGATAAAATTGCTCATTAGTAATGTCCTCTCTCTTCGCGTTCTTCCTCGGTCAATTCGCCCGTAGCACGAACAGCGAAATTAAATTTATTTACTGCACAGTAATTGAAATCTGTAGTAAGATCGTCCGTAGGGTCAGCAGTACAATAGTCCCCAGCGGACATGATGTCCACACCGCCGCTAAGCG
Organism: Candidatus Saccharimonadota bacterium; assembly: GCA_017404515.1. Lineage (GTDB taxonomy): Bacteria > Patescibacteriota > Saccharimonadia > Saccharimonadales > Saccharimonadaceae > Nanosyncoccus. The sequence continues at coordinate 47,709 of JAFRCG010000003.1, forward strand.
TAGCTAAGATGAAAGTAGCGGAATAGAAGGAGTGTTGTGTGACGGTATGAAGGGCGGCTGGAAAGACGACAAGGTCGTATAAGACAAGATTGTTTTCGGAATTACCCAAGAGCTCGATTGGCTCAGCTTCAAAACTGCCGCCGGTGCCTGCGGTAAAATCAAGGACCGGATTATCGCCAGTTGGGGCATTATATTCGTAGTTGTTATTGCTGACACCCTGGGCGCAGATGCGATTATCGTCATCTGGTATACGAAGGAGACGGAAGTTATTTGATTGGTAATTAGTGTTAGATTCGCCATAAGTAAGGTGTATAGTCTCAGCACGACCGTTGTTTAGAGCATAACCGGTATTCCAAATATAGGAATAGCGGCCAGTGCAGAATGCACCATGCAAAGGGACTTCTTTGTTGGTGCCATTGACATTGAGCTGAGCATAATCTTGATGATAAGTAAGAAGATATGCACCACGAGAAATACATGCATTTCTGGCATTATTGACGGCCTCAGTACTGCCGGAATAAATGCCGCTACATAAGAAATTAACACCTTTGACCGGAGCAATATTGATGGCGCGAGAAAATTCATCAATAAGCTCACGACCTACGGAGTTGACAGCGCGAAGAGCAAGGCCTTTTTGATAAATAGTCATAATCTGGGAAATTACTAATGCGATAGTGATAAGGAGCGTTGATACAAAAGCCATAGCAAGCGTAATTTCTATCATGGTGAAACCCTGGCGTTTTGGACTACTCATCTTGCCCTCTCCACTAATTCCGGATTATACAAACGAATAATAGTGCCAATGGTGGATGGGGTGTTGCTACCTGGAGCGTACCAACAAGTGCGAATATGAAAATCATAAAACTCTGGAATACCAGCATAGACGCCACTAGGCCTAGATGTTCCAGCAATGGAAACTACCCAAATCCCTTCTGCACGATAGACATGACGATACTCACTACCGCCACCAAGTACACTGATATCCGAATTATCATTATTCCCAGTAAATGAATTAGCTGCAAAGATGACACGCGGATAGAGTGAGCTAGCACTAAACATTGTAGAGTTATTTCTATATCCTATAATGATGCTGTGAGCGCGTTGAGTATCTGTAGCGGTAGCTGGGAAGAAAGTAGGGTCGTTAGGGTTAACCATGCGAGTGTTCATAATAAAAGCCTTGGCATTAAAAAGACTACCGGGGTTGGTAGAAATATATGGAGCGTTGCAATCAGTATAAGTAAGGTCTGGGACTTGGTTTGAGTCATTAGATAGTCCGCCGACACTAGTATCAGTTAAGGTTTTCCAGAGTACACGATATTTTTGTTCATTATCAACTAGTTCCCTTTCCGAAAGATATGAATTGTGAATAAAGCGAATAGCCTCGGCTTGGGCATCAATTTCATTGCGTGCCATGGTGACTTCCAGCGTAGCTTGGGCAGTATTGATACTACTGTTCATGGCGACAATGGAAAGAATAGCAACTAAACTAAAAATGGAAATGGCAAAGATAACCTCTATCAGTGTATCACCTCTTTTTACTAGACGCATACATTGCCTCCTTCACCGGGACTAAGATCGGTATCGACTAGCTCTACAGCAGAGGCGTTGTGCCCATCTGAATAAATCCTGACATTGCGGCGTTTGTTGCCGGCGGCTAAGATATCTGGCGAATTGATACAGAAATTAACATCTTGCTCAGTAAAATTGGTACTAAAATCTTGGAGAAGCTTGCCAAGAGTTTCCGTGGCAGAACTATTGTAATTAGCAACAATGTCATTGCAACCAAATAGTTGGTTGAGGTTTTGATTAATTTCTATAGTGCGGTTGCCAGTGAGTACATAAGTGTGAACAGCACCAGAAATAGGCGATCTAGCGATTAGGACTGCTCCTTTGAAAATAGTACCAGCAGTATCCGGACTTTCTATTGTAGCATCCCAAATTGGTGTATAAGAAGTGCTAGTGCCAGCAGGAGCTAGATAGCACTGATTGACATTTTCTCTATTGTAGGCTACAGCATCGGCTTTAACATATTTGAGAGCCCCTAGTACGGTATGTGTATCTGGAGCATCTTCCAGGTCGCTAGAATAGAGGCGACCAAGGACGGTGTAAGTATGCATGGTAGTATTGCCCTGCTCGCCAAAAGTAACGAGCTTGCCATAGATGGCACAACCAGATCTACCAGCATGCGTAGTACCAGTAGTATTAATCACTTCTGTAGTGGAGTTTCTGATAAGAGCGTCTACTTGGTAGGTAGCTGTGCAATAATATTGATTGAAAGCAGTGTTACTGCGGTCGTTTTCTACATTGATAACTTCTGAATAGGCACGCCTAACATGTTCTATGGCGTCTTGGACGGCGTCATTATAACGCTGAGTAGAGACTCTGATGCTAACAGATGCCATAACGCCAACCAACATCAAACCAGTAATGGCTAGGAAAAATCCCACCTCAATAATGGTGAAACCAGAACGATAATAATGACTATGCGCCATGATATTATTATACCACTAGCGGAATGAAAAAAGAATATCTAAACCCCAAATTACTCTGAGCTACACTTGTTGACGAGGCGATCTTTTTCCGTACTATATTCCTTGGCCCTGGCAGGATTGCCAAGAGCATTAAAAACAGTAGTATACCAATCTAGTAAATAGATTTGGTCGTCAAAATCGGCGAGATATTTGCCAAACTCATCTAAGGCGGTAAGAGCGGCATGGTATTGGTTAATTCCGTAATAATATTCGATTTTGGATTTTAGGGTGTAATTATAATCAGCAGGGGTGAGGTCTTCCTGCTGGTCTAAATATTTTTTGATGTAGCTTTCAATGGAACGGTCCCTGCCCTTGGAATAATCATAATCTTTGGCGGCCTGATATAGCTCTTCTGGGGTATATTCCGAGCCGCTGAAAGCTACCTGAGAAACCAAAACACCACAGACCCCTGCACATACTATGAGCATAGCGATACAAAATCTGATGATAGGAAATCTCTTCCTGGTCCGAGCATTAGCAGTTGGCGTAGACTTTTCCATATAGCTATTATACACCTTAGATTAGTAACGCGGTGGAAGTTCGTGAGTATAAGTGACAGTAGCTTGGGAGAAGTTCTGGGATTGCTGATAGGACCAGAGCAAAATATCTGGGCGGAAATTGAAGATTTCTGCTGGAGTGATAGAGCCGTCATTAGCAAGATTATTATTGGCACCATGGCTAGTGTTTTGTTCATTACTAGAAGAGCTATCTAATACTGAGTCGTTCCTAGAGTAGGCACCAGCAGTACGATTCAGCTGAATACTATGGGCTACCACTGGCCCATTAATAATAAGCGTTTTATTACAACCAAAGACATCAGTATATACTCCTGGCACGCTATTAAATTCAAGGCAAGTATCAATAACGCCGTTTGTACTGCTTGTATTTCTTCCGTCACTCGCAGTGCCCTCGGCAATTAGCCAGGCATCAATTTGACTGACACTCTCAGAAATATCAATGTTGCCTGCGATAATGATTACTTGTGGCAGAGAAGAAATATTGCTAAATGTTTGGCTATTACGACTAGAAAGGGTAAGGTTGTTGTTTTCCAGTGTACAAGTGCCATTACCATAACAGATATTATGCTTAATAGTAAGTGTGCCACTTACATAAATAACTAGGCCTGGTTCATTGGCCCCTCTAATGATAGTCCCGTCGATGCTGGCGTCTCCATCAACCCTAATATATTGCATGGTAGGTCCGCCAAGAACAGTAGGATAGTTACTGGCCGGGCTACTATTATTAATATGTCCGGAATTATTGGCTGAATATTCGCTACTATATGGTGCGTAACGGGCAAAGAGGCGATCTAGAAGCGCATCAGATATATTAATCCCGGCATTGCCAATGCTATTACAATTAGTGTTAGAAATAGATAATTTAGAGACTTCGCAGAAATCAGTGGTAGTACTATGATAACCACCTGGAAGCTCTAGATGGGTGCCATCGTAACCGTAGGCGGCACCAGAAGCAAAGCCAGAGATCTGACTCTTGGAAATAACAGCGTATTCTTCCCAGGAACCAAAAATATCGTTTGGATCGGTCCGAGAACCAAGCTGTGCCTCGTCATTTTTCCTAGTGACGGAAGTAAGGATATCACCTTGAGTGTACATATTGGCACCCCAAGCTTGGAAATTTGGCATCTTGGCGATGGTGCGGCAAGAAACGGAGACATTCCATTTTGGATTAGGGTTACTCATACCGCTAACTGTGCCTGCACCAAATCTGCTGTGACTATCGGCACTGGTCATGCCAACGGAAACACAATATTTGGAGCCCGTTGGGACATTATTTGGCACATCATAGGTAACGCCGCCGCTCCAAGACCAGCCGGCATAACGACCTTGCTCATTTAGCCAGTTATCGTTTCGTGTGACACTGATACTGGCGCACTGAATGCCACCCAAAGTTCTGCAGACACTACCATTTACACTCATTTCTCCGCTCTTAATGACACTAGGGCTAGCATCGGCGGAAATAATAAATTGCTCAAATTTGATATCGCCAGGATAGATAGTAGCATAGGCTGAAGTAGTGCTTTGGACTGAAGTATTAACACGAGGAACGATGGAAGCGGTAAAGAAAGAGCTGACGGAACCACCAGAAAAGA
>JAFRCG010000018.1 GCA_017404515.1 Candidatus Saccharimonadota bacterium
AATGTCATAATTGGTAAACGGCAATAATATACATTTTTGCTTTCCAAATCTAAATAATCAAGCAGTCTAAAACCACTGTGCATGCCACCCGCTTCTCCTCCCATTCCACCGGTGCCCGTCGGTATCCGCTTTCGTATGTATATTCAGGATATTATCGCTGGGATGCCGTAGAAAGTGGAGCTGGACATGTAAGTGGTCAAGATAACCATGCTATGTGGTGGAGTGCAACCGCAAAAAATGAATCACATGCTAACCACTTAAATATTTATATCTATAATCCTTATTTTAATCCTGAACATGATGACTATAAAGTGCTTGGTTTTGCTCTCCGCTGCGTCCTCCTACTCCACATCTGCCCGTCGGTATCCGCTTTCGTATGTATGGTCTGGTCTCTATAGCTGGTATGCCGACACAGGAAAGCTCCAATATCAATCTTCGGATGGACTATTTTGGTCGTTGACACCTACGACTTCTGCGGGGAGGCCAGCAGCGTATTATCTAAGGCTAAATGTTAATCTAATACCGCAAGAAATTGGCGTTAAAGAATACGGGTTTGCTCTCCGCTGCGTCGGCGGAGAGGAAAACCGTCAGCTTTACCAGCGATACTCGGATTGATGCTGCTTGTATTTATATACAAGAAGTCTATAGTGTCACTATTATTACCGTAGACTGTGGTAGACCACCAGTATCCTATAGAACCCTGGGCACCTAGGTAGCCATCGCCAAAGTGGTACCTGCCTGATAATACATACGAAAGCGGATACCGACGGGAAAAGGTGGAATAGAAGAAGTTTAGCTTCGTACGAAACAATAGTTTTATACAGCATTTATGGTAGGAGATTTAGAAAAAGAAAGATGTATATAATTGTCGTTTACCAATTATGACATCTTTCTTTTTCTAAGTCTTGCTGTATAAAACTATTGTGAGGAGGAAGCTAAATAAATATTAAACAAATATTTGAGCTTACTCTGTGACGCCAAGCTCAATGCGCTTGAATTGGCGGACGGTGATGTTTTCACCAGTTTTGGCGATGCTGTCTTTGATAAATTCAGCGACAGTTTTGGTATCATCCAAGATATATGGTTGGTCCATCAAGACCTTGTCGGCAAAGGCTTTTTTGACTTGTCCGCCGATGATTTGATCTTTCATTTTTTCTGGACCTTTGAAGTTTTCTTCAAATTCTTTTTGCTTGGCCTTCATGACATCTTCTGGGATATCTTCAATTGAGACATAAAGTGGATTCATGCTGGCTACTTGCATAGCAAGTTTATGAGCGAGATCTTTGAATTCATCAGTTTTGGCAACGAAGCTAGTTTCGCAGTTGACTTCGATGATGGCGCCGATGCGAGCATCGTGGACATAAGAATCAATTACGCCTTCGCGAGTTTCGCGGTCACCGCGTTTTTCGGCTTTGGTGAGACCTTTTTTGCGCATAGCTTCAAGAGCTTTGTCAAAATCACCCTTGGCTTCTACTAAAGCTTGCTTAGCATCAGTTAAGCCAACACCAGATAATTCTTTTAATTTTTTGATATCCTCAATGGAAATATTGGACATGTTCCTCCTAAATGTAATTATTATTTTTTGCCAGCCTTGATGGCGTTAGTGACATACTCAAGAATCAAAGTAGTAGCTTTGATGGAATCGTCATTTGCAGGAATGACATAGTCGATATTGGTTGGATCGACATTGGAATCAGTGATGGCAAAGACTGGAATCTTGAGAGTATTAGCCTCTTTGATGGCGTTTTTATCTTCGCAAGCATCAATGACAAAGATGGCAGCAGGTTGCTCGGACATATCTTTGATGCCACCATAGCGCTCGTTTAAGAGGTCGATTTCTTCTTGGATGCGCTGAACTTCTAGCTTGGAATAGCGTTTTTCTAGTTCCCCGCTCTCCATGCGGCGTTCAAGGTCTTTGACTTTTTTGATCTGTTTGTTGACGGTTTCAACATTGGTTAATGTACCACCGACCCAGCGAACGGTGACATATGGCATGTTGACAGATTCGGCGGCAGCCTTGACTGTATCTTTCATCTGTTTTTTGGTGCCGACAAAGAGAACCTTCTTACCGTTTTTGGCAATCTCGGTAATCTTTGGAAGGGCCGCTTCTAGACCTTCTACGGTTTTTTCTAGGTTGATAATATGTGCACCTTGGCGACGGCTATGAATATATGGAGCCATCTTTGGGTGCCAACGGCTGGTTTTGTGGCCAAAATGGGCGCCTGCTTCCAGCAAAGCTTTCATGTCGATTTTTTCAGACACTTTCTTTCCCTTTCTCTTCATTTCGTAGGCTAACATTTAATAAAATGCAGGAAAACTCTACGAAATTGCTTCATTAAAATTAATAATGTAGCTATTGTAGCATATCTGTTGAAAAAACGCAATAGGGGTGATATAATGATGGAGATTTGTTGCGGGTGGTAATAGTTTCTTATTAGACAAATGAAAGGGGGTGCACTTTAAGATGAAAACACGAATAGAACGCCTGAATATCAGGACGATTAACTATCAGGATCAGGAGATAATCTGCTCGGTAAAAATTCAGACGCCGGAATATGATTTGATGTCGAATCGCCTGAAGACTTTTCTGGAAAGAGATGTGATCGAATATATTCCGCCGCAGCTTATATATGATCTCAAGGAAGGTCTGGAAGAGCTTTTTAATGAGACGGATCCGGATCTTTTGCAGCTTCTTTTCCAGAGACAGAATATTGTTGTGGTGATAGATTGCAATGGCTTGGCAACTTCAATAAGTCAGAGACCAATGCTTGATCATATCATCGAGCTGAATAATAGATATTCCTTGAATGATATCAAAATTGATGTTACTACTGATGGTCGCCGAGCGCAGGCTTTGGATCTACTCCACGCATATAAGACCTTAAAGGCTGAGATCAATAAGGTAAAACAGCTGAATTTGGTCAAAAAGTATTATCAGCAAAAGAGTTCTTGATGTGTTTTGCCCCGTCAATCTGACGGGGCTTTTTTATTTTAGGGTTGATTTTAATGATATTATCTGGTATAATGACTGGTAATTATGAGTAAAAAAGAATTACATCCTAAAGATTACCGTTTTGTGGTGTTCTCTGATGAGGCGGCTGGTTTTTCTTTCTTGACAAAGTCCACTGCTAAGAGTGAGGAGACTATTAAATGGACTGATGGTAAAGAATATCCATTAGTGAAGGTGCAGATTTCTTCTGCTTCTCACCCATTCTTTACCGGTGAAGAAAAGATTATTGATACTGAGGGTCGCGTGGATCGCTTTAAAGCTCGCGCTGCTAAAGCTGCTAAGCTTCGTGCAAGTATCGGCAACAAAGTAAAAAAGGCCGAAAAAGAAGCCGCCAAGAAAGCCGAAAGGAAAGATAAGTAATTATCAACAAAAAACTGGATCTTCTAGATCCAGTTTTTTGTTGTTGAGGATTAGATGTAAGCAATAGTATAGAGTAAGACATGGGCGGAAAATCCCAAGGCTACGCCAATCCAAGACAAGACGAAGTATTTGTCTGGTTTTCTAAGAGAATTGAGTGCGGCAAGGGCAAAGACAGCCGGCAAGAACATGCGAAGATAATCTGCCCATTTGAAAAGCGGCTGAACGATGGAATTTCCGCCGCCGTTACGAAAAATAATGACGGAAACTATGTCAAAAATAAACATTAGTGCTCCAAGGCCGAGTGCAGTAAAGGCAAAAAGTTTGGGCGAAGAAGAGAAGTTAACTTGATCATCTTTGGTGGCCTTGATGGAGAGTAGTATGGCGCCAACGAAAGTGAACAAGATAATAGCACTTTCAATAATAATAGGAACTAGGTTGAGAGAAAAATCTACGGATGTAAATGCGGCATAGTTAATTTGATAAATTACAACTGAGGCGATTGCTTGCAAAAAAGTGAGCAAAAATGCAATTTTGAGAAGAGGGGATGATTTTTCTGATTTTTTCTCGGATTTGGCGGTAAGGCTGAAGATGAAAAATAGAAAAGTCAGAGGTAAAATTAGGTTGTAAATAAGCGGCATAATAGTGCGAGGGATGATTCCAGCGGTAGGATTGGCATAAACTGAAACAAAGCCTCCACTTGAGGCAATAATGGTAGCGCCAGCGTTGATGGCACTGATGATAGTAGAAAGAATGATTGAGAATATATACATAAGTTTATTCTAACATGAAATCTTTTGAGTAACAAATTTATGGTGGATCCTAGAGGGCTTGAACCTCTGACCTTACGAATGTGAATCGTACGCTCTAGCCAACTGAGCTAAGGATCCGTGAGATATGGTATAATCATAGCATGAATCTAGAGAAATTAAAAGTTGAAAAGCAAGAGATAACAGATTTTCTGGCGAAGCCGGATGCTTTTTCTAGTCCAGATTTTGCGGCAAAATCGCGTCGACTTGCGGAGCTAAATGAGATTATTGAAACTGCGGATAATTTAGCTAAAATGAAAAATGACTTAGATGAGGCAAAGGCGCTTTCTAATGATCCAGAACTTGGGGAGCTCGCAAGAGCAGATGTAGAAAAGCTGACCGTAGATATTGCCGCGGCAGAGGAAAAATTGGAAGAGATGTTGATTCCGCGTGATCCGGACGATGACAAACCGGCAATTTTTGAAATTAGAGCCGGTGCAGGTGGTGACGAGGCGAGCCTTTTTGCGGGAGAGCTCTATAGGATGTATCTGCACTATGCAGAAAATCACAACATGAAGACAGAATTAATATCGCAAAACGAAAATGAAGCCGGTGGTATGAAGGAGGTGATTTTCCGGGTTTCTGGTGAACGACCATATGGTAGATTAAAATTTGAAGGTGGAGTGCATCGCGTGCAGCGTGTGCCAGTAACGGAATCCCAAGGACGGATTCATACTTCCACAGTGACGGTAGCGGTGCTTCCGGAAGCTCAAGAAAATGAAATCGAGATCAAACCAGAAGACTTGCGCATAGATATTTATCGCTCTGGCGGGCATGGTGGCCAAGGTGTAAATACTACAGACTCCGCAGTAAGGATTACGCATCTTCCAACCGGTATTGTAGTGGCAATGCAGGATGAGCGCTCACAGCAACAAAATCGTGCAAAAGCAATGACGATTTTGCGTTCGCGCTTGATTGAAAAGCAAAAAGAAGAAGAGCAGAAAAATGCTAGTGCAGCGAGAAAATCTTTGATTGGCTCTGGTGATAGAAGCGAGAAAATTAGGACTTACAATTTCCCACAAGATAGAATTACTGACCATAGAATACACTATTCTAGAAGCAATATTGGTGCAGCGATGGATGGCGATATTGACGACATCATAGATGAGCTAACAAAAAACGAGCGCGAGCTAAACGCCGCAAAAGATTAAAATGACGATTTCTAAGTGGCTGTCTTTAATGCAGGATAGATATGGCCAAAGTCCGTTTTTCTCCAAGCTAGATTTGGAGTTGATACTCTGCTACTGTTTGGGAGAAGGTGGAGCATCTAAAGACAGAAGCTTTTTGGCGGCTCATCCAGAGATAGAAATAAATTTTGACCAAGGGATGGCGGCAGAGATAGCAGTGCACAAAAGATTTTCTGAAGGAGAGCCGCTAGCGTACATACTGGGAAAGAAAGAGTTTTATGGAAGGGATTTTTGTGTGGATAATAGGGTCTTGATTCCCCGCCCAGAAACGGAGACACTGATAAATGCGGTGAAGAAAATTGTGGGAGAAAAACAAGACCAATTTTTGCTGGTAGATGTTGGCACGGGGTCGGCCTGCATTGCGGCGACGGTCAAATTGGAGCTTCCAAAAGTACAAGTAGTAGGCGTGGATATATCCGAGTGGGCACTTACTGTGGCCAAGGAAAATGTTGACAAGTTGGGTGCAGAAGTGGAACTTCTCCAATCGGATTTATTAGAGAAAGTGGATTTTTCAGCGTATGATAAAGAGAGCCTGATAATTGTAGCTAATCTTCCCTATGTAGATAAGAACTGGGATTGGATATCTAGGGAGCTTGCTTTTGAGCCAGAAACTGCGCTTTATGCCAGAGATGGTGGTTTGGCTGAGATTAAAAGATTTTTGCAACAGGTAGAAGAAAAGGTTTCTGATAAATGTTGTAATTTTGACAACATTTATGTAATACTAGAGTTGGATTCATCCCAAAAAGATCCTTTGCTAAAGTATATAGAAAAAACCTTTAGTGGCAACCAGAGGATAAAATTGAAACAGAATAAAAAAATACTAGCGCAAGGCGAAGATAATTTTGCGCTAGTATTTGAGGTTTGTAAGGCTATTGCCTGATGATAACTTGCTTAGTAGGGGTATTATAGGCGGCTAGTGTCAGATCTTTGGTGATTTCTTTTCCATCGCGGATAATAGTAAGGGTGACGGTATCTCCTACGGTGTATTCGCCAATCAAAGTGGAGAGTGAACCACTTTTACCGATCTCGACACCATTTACCTTAGTGATAATGTCGTCTTCTTTGAGGTCGGCCTTTTCGGCAGGGCTGCCAGCAATGACAGAATCAGAATTTGATAGATAGGCACCATGATCTACGCTGAGACCATAGGATTTGGCGGTAGCAGGTGTAAGATTGATATAGCCAACACCAATATAGGCGCGTTCTAATTTGCCAGTTTCGGTGACAGATTTGATGATACCTTTGACTGAGGAAATAGGAATAGCAAAGCTGATGCTATTACCACTGCTACCAGAAGCAGAAAGTGCGGTGTTGATACCAATAACTTCGCCGGCAGCATTCAAAAGTGGGCCACCAGAATTGCCAGAATTGATTTGAGCATCAGTTTGAATCATGTCGGTGAGAGTCTCGTAATAGTTATTGGAACTATCGCCTGCAGTGATGCTGCGTCCTATGCCGGAAATGATACCTTCGGTAACACTATTTTGATATTGGCCAAGAGCATTACCAATAGCAATGACCTGTTGGCCAACGGTGAGGGTTTTTGAATCGCCGATGGTGACTGGTTTGAGATCGGAGACATTGTGAATTTTGATGATGGCAGCATCATTTAGTGGATCGGTACCGATTAGGGTGACATCGGAATAAACAGTGCCGTCGTCTAGTACGACATTGATTTTGGTGGCGTCTTCTACGACATGTTTGTTGGTCAAGACATAGCCATCGCTAGAGATAATCATGCCAGTACCAGCTGCGTTAGAGGTAGTATCATAATACCAGCTGCTATTGGATTTGCTCTGAGTGATAATGGAAACAACACTAGGTGCAACTTTGTTGGCAATATCTGAAATAGAGCCTTCAGCAAAAGTGGCAGCGTTGTTATTGAAGCCTAGGTTGAGGCCAAGGGATCTCCCACCGAGAAAATTGTAAACTGAAAGCCCAAGTCCAGCGAGAGATACAACAGCTATGACGCAAAGCAGTGCAACAATGATTGAATCTGAAGAAGCTTTTTTGCGAGGAGCCTTAGCGCTGATTTCTACCCTTTCGGCGGTTTTGCGGACTGCTGGTGCGGAAGATTTAGCTACCTTGGCCTTAGGAGTGAACTTTCTTTTTGTGACTTTGCTATCTTTGGTAGCTTTGACAGTTTTTGAAGTGGCTTTTTTAGGGGCTACTTTTTTGGCAGGTTTTTTGGTGGATTTAGTTTCTTTCTGAGGCATATTGATTCTCCTTTATTTATTAAACATCGAATATTGGATTGCTAAACCAAATGACAATCATGGTGATAGCGATAATTCCAAAGATGGCTGGGGTGGCAATTTCGGAAAACTTGATTTTGCCGTCGTTTTTGATGGCGTTTTTGTAGATACGCTCAAAGACAAAAGCAAAAATTGTAAGAATAATAGTAATTTGTGGAATAGCGATGCCAGTGGCACCAAAAGTGTAGACAATTAGCCAGCTATTGCAAAGCCAGGCAATTTCAGCGGAAATTAAGCTACAGCACATAGTGATTAGTCCAAAATTATTATCATCGCTTTGGACTAAGACATGACGGGTGGCGGCAAAAGCAATGAAGAAACAAGAGATTACCATCAGAATAGAATTAGAGCTAGCAAAGAGGAGTGTACTGGCAGTAGTGCCGAGAAAAACTGCAACTAGAGATTGGGCTTCGGTGGCGATATCAGAGGAGCGAGGCTTGAGTAAAAGTAGCCAAAGTGTGTAGCAGATAGCTAGGACGTAGTCGACAACCAGCCATTCAGTGCCAGAACAATAGGCGATTAGTACAAAACTAATACCGACGATTAGATCTACTAGGTTGGACTTAATATTGACTAGCCAATAGCGTGGGCGGACAGCAAAAATGCGCCATTTGGAAAGAGCGACTAAAATTATACCGATGATCCAGCTGCCAGTGATAATGGTGATAGCAACGGAACCTACGCCTAGCAAAATATTTAAGATGACATGTAGGATAGAAGTAATGATATTGCGACTTTTTCTGATTAATACATAATCGGCCATATGGTTTATTATATCAAATGATGTCTTAAAATAACATAAATAAAAAATTTTTATGCTATAATGATTGTATGGAAATTAGAGAGCCTAAGTTTTTTCAGAAGCATCCAATTGCAAAAGATATTATTTCTTTGATTTTCTTTGTTGCTTTAGTAGTAGCTGGAACTTTGATACTTAATGCTTTCGTCTTCCGCTCTTATAATGTGGTGGGGGTTTCAATGGAAAATACTTTACACGGAGATGATAGAATTATCGTTAACCGTATCCCGGTGACAATAGCACATTTTCTAGGTCAAGAATATGTACCAAATAGGGGCGAGATTATCGTTTTTGCTAATGGGGATGCAGATGGGCCACTTACCTGTGCGGCCAAGACTGGCGTACAAGATCAATATATCATCAAACGCGTAATTGCTTTTCCGGGAGAGAGAGTAACTGTTGTAGATGGCGTGCTCAAAGTCTACAACGAAGAACACCCAGAAGGATTTAATCCAGATGAGACTACTCGCAAGTCTGACGATGATGGGCCAAAGAAAGAGACTTCTGGAGAAGTCGACATTGTAGTCCCAGATGGAGAAATTTTCGTTTCTGGAGACAACCGTGAAGGCTCACATTCTTTTGACTCTAGAAATGGACTGGGCACAGTTCCCTATTGTCGAATTATTGGTCCGGCTATCTTGAGGCTGTTTCCATTTAACAAAATTAGATTTTTCTAAAATATTTATGCTAAAATAGAATTATCTTGCCATACTTCGGTCACTGGCAATGAAAAAATTATTTAGCTGTAGGCATCGTCATTTATACCTGCAGCCAGGAGCCAATAAATCGGGCTCACATAAATGACTCTTTAATTAATAATTTAAGGAGTTACTTATGAAAAATAATAATTTTAACAAAAAAGAACAAGTTGAAGTGATGGCGCTTTTCGGTTACGAGATGACGCCTTGCCAACCACTTTCTTTTAAGCGGCGTGGTGAGACTGACGGAACCGAGGTCACCGAGTTGCTTGGTACACGAATCAAATTCGTTGGTACTGTAGCAGTGCACTTCTTCGAAGTTGTAGCAGGACGCAGTAGATACACGCTTGCGTTTAATTCGCAAGATTTGTCTTGGCATCTTTCTGCAGCTTAAGTTCTGAAACCGGCCAATAAGGTCGGTTTTTTGTTGAATAGAATACAAAGCGGGTCCTGGCATGACAGTGGTTTCTGACTGCTGACTTGGAAAGCAAAAATGTCATAATTGGTAAACGGCAATAATATACATTTTTGCTTTCCAAATCTAAATAATCAAGCAGTCTAAAACCACTGTGCATGCCACC
>JAFRCG010000019.1 GCA_017404515.1 Candidatus Saccharimonadota bacterium
AGACTTTGATAGCGGAGATTTGGAGCGTCAGCAATATGTATTGAAGACACTAGGCGCAGAATGGACGCTTCTCGGGTCGAACCTAACATTTACCCCTGTTAAATATCTCGTGCCAATCAAAAAGCCATCTCCGAACTTTCAGCTAATACGGAAATGGCTCGAACCTCTAAACAACAGGGGTCAGAGGACGATATTTATGGTCTTATTAAACAATGGTACCGCCGGAGGGGCTCGAACCCACGACACCTAGTTCCGAAGACTAGTGCTCTAATCCACTGAGCTACGGCGGCAATATTTATATTATACAATAAAAACGAGATACGAAGTAGTCTAAGATAATTAGCGTTAAATTATCTAAATAGCCCGCGTTTTTTGGCGGCCTGAAATTCTTGCAATAATTCTTTCTGCTTGCGTGAAAGATTTTTTGGAGTTTCAACAATAACAGTAACAATATGTGGGCCACGGTCCCCGTCGGCGCGGAAAGGAACGCCATGGCCGGAAAGCTTGAATGGTGTGCCAGACTGAGTGCCAGCTGGGACCTTCATGGTGATAGGACCATCGACAGTCTCTACTTCTATTTCGGTGCCAAGAGCGGCATCCACCATAGAGATTCTTTCTTCTGACAAAATGATGGCGCCGTCACGCGTAAGATGCTTGTCTGGTTTGACATGAATGAGGACATAAAGATCACCTTTTTGTCCGCCTTCTTGAGGGGCTGGACCGCCACGACCTTGCAAACGAATGCTCATGCCATCATCAATGCCAGCGGGAATTTTGAGCTTGATAGTTTTGCCTTCAAGATTAATAGACTTGGTTGTTCCAAAAATAGCTTCTTTGAAATCTACCGTAACGGAGGTACGGTAGTCTGCACCACGCATTGGACGACGACGGCCGCCCATGCCACCACCAAAGCCAAAAATACTGCCCAAAATGTCGTCTAGACCACCAGCACCACCGAAATCGAAGTGGAACTCTTGACCATTGAAATTGTAACTGCCACCTTGGCCAAAAGGATTCCCAGAGCCACCAAAAGGATTGCCAGATGCTCCGCCCACACCAGCGTGGCCAAATTGATCATAACGAGCACGCTTTTGCTTGTCGGACAAAACTTCGTGAGCCTCAGAAATCTCTTTGAATTTTTCCTCGGCCTCTTTGTCTCCAGGATTTTTGTCGGGATGATATTTGATAGCGAGCTTGCGATAAGCTTTTTTGATTTCGTCATCAGAAGCGTTTTTGCTAACGCCTAAAACTTCATAATAATCGCGTTTTGTCATGTACCTATTATAGGCTTTTAGCACTCAAGTGTCAAGAGTGCTAAATACTAATTAACCCTTAATTTTCTATAAGAATATCTGTCTTATACCTTGATTTTAAGGGGAGAAAACAGTATAATGAAGATAAAATAAGGAGTCCTGATGGAAAATAAATTAATTCTGATTACCAACCCTGGTAGTAGTTCTAGAAAATACGCTCTTTATAAAGGGCAAGAACTAATCTGCTCTCTACATTTTGAATTTGAGGGCAAGAATATCATCTGCACTTTGAAGAAGGCCGACGGCAACAAAAAGGTCTTGAAACAAGAGTTTAAAGAGCTTACTTCTACCGTAGCAAATCTTAGTAGAATTTTAACCGAAGAAGGCTACCTTGGTGGCATGACCAAGCTAGATGCAATCTTGGCGCGTGTGGCTTGCCCAGGTGAGTATTTTACACAAGACCATGTGGTAGATGATGAATATCTCAAAATGCTGGAAAAAGGTCGCAAACGCGCACCGCTGCATGTGCCAGTAGTAGCAGGAGAAATTGAACATTTTGTAAAATCTTTCAAAGACACGCCAGTGATTGCTATTTCTGATTCCTCTTTCCATGCAGACCGTCCAGATTTAATGAAATATTATGCATTTGACACTGACCTTGCAGACAAAGCTGATGTCAAAAGATTTGGTTATCATGGTCTTTCGGTTGGCTCAATTGTTAATTACATGAAGTCCCAAGATATTTTGCCAGAAAAATTAATCGTCTGCCATCTGGGCAGCGGATCTTCAGTTACAGCTGTATTTGAAGGCAAATCCCTTGATACTTCCATGGGCTATACTCCACTAGAAGGCGTGATGATGGCAACTAGATGCGGTAATATTGACCCATCTGCAGCACTGAGACTCAAACATTATCTCAAATTTGATGCAGACGAATCTATTGAAAAATATCTCAACAAAGAGACTGGTCTGCTTGGTGTTTCTGGCCAGAGTGATGATATGCGTGAAATCTTGAGATTACGCGATGAAGGAGACAAAAAAGGTACATTTGCACACGCAATGTTTGTTTACAAAGTACAAAGTTTGATTGGACAAATGGCGGCGTCCCTAGGCGGAGTAGATGCTATTGTCTTCACTGCAACCATTGGCGAGCGTAGCGATGAAATCCGTCGCACTGTAACACAGAAACTTTCTTATCTTGGCTTTGCGATTGATGAACAAAAGAACATAGCTGATATGCCAGAACGCCACACTAATATTGCAGCAGACGGCAGCAAGCCAGTCTGGGTAATTAGAACTGATGAATTTGAAGAAATGATTCGCCGTGCAGGAGCAATCCTAGACACTGACAAAGATGGTGAAGTTTCTGATTCTGAATTAGAAGCCGCAAAGCGTTAATGAAAAACACTGATTTTTTGCAACAAGTTTCTGATAGCGAAACAAAAATTATTTTGGATTTGCTGGACAAAACGGCTGCGACTGATGGCGATATAGTGGAGTTGGGCTGCTATCGAGGTGACACTTCTCTTTTGCTACAAAGAAAAATAGAAAAGGATTCGCATTTTGCTAATAAGAAGCTGTGGATTTACGATTCGTTTGAAGGGTTACCACAGAAAAGTGCTTTTGATGCTTCGGCAGCTGGAGATAGCTTCCAAGCTGGAGAACTATATGTTAGCAAAAAAGATGTAGTAATGCGATTCAAAAAAGCTGGACTAAAAATACCTAGAATCCGCAAAGGATTTTTTGAGAATCTAGATACATCTTCTGATTTGCCGGAAAAAATATCTTTTGCTTTTTTGGATGGAGATCTCTACCAGTCTATTAAAACTAGTCTAGAGCTAGTCTGGGATAAATTAGCTAGCGGGGCTATTGTAGTAGTGCATGATTATAATAACCCAGAGCTGCCAGGAGTGACCAAAGCGGTGGATGAATGGCTAAATGCACATAGTGGAAAGCTAGAAGTAAGGGAAAGTCTGGCAATCCTATTATAGAACGAAGCGGGTCCTGGCATGAAAAACGGGGGCCTGCATAAAACAGGCTACTAGAGTATAAAGCGGGTCCTGGCATGACAGTGGTTTCTGACTGCTGACTTGGAAAGCAAAAATGTCATAATTGGTAAACGGCAATAATATACATTTTTGCTTTCCAAATCTAAATAATCAAGCAGTCTAAAACCACTGTGCATGCCACC
>JAFRCG010000020.1 GCA_017404515.1 Candidatus Saccharimonadota bacterium
AGGGTACCAGAGCCCCAGTAGTAGCGGCCTGAGAACACATACGAAAGCGGATACCGACGGGCACCGGTGGAGCCGGAGGAGTTATTGCCAAGCGAATAAGCATTCATGAGCGTTGCGAAGGATTTGTTGCCGGTGGAGACAAAAACTCATAAAACCACAGGTGGCTGTAGATTATTTTGAGATCCTCAAACCATTCAACCTGTGTTATAATTATTATCAAATCATTAGCAAAAGGAGAAACATGGCAGATTTTAACAAAATTTTAGATGCTGGAGATTACAAAAATGGCGAAATCAATGTCGTTGTAGAAATTCCTACTGGCAGCAATCATAAAATTGAATGGGATAGAAAAAACGCTTGTTTCATGCTTGACCGCGTGGAGCCAATCGCTTTTGCCAAACCTTGCAACTACGGCTTTATCCCTCAGACTTTGGACGAAGATGGTGACGAGCTTGATGCTCTCATTATCACCGACCAGCCACTCACCACTGGCATTTATCTTACTGCCAAAATTCTTGGTGTCATGAAATTCGTTGATGACAGCGAAGTCGACGACAAAATTATTTGCGTTCCTGCCGACGACCGCAACAACGGCGATGCATATAATTCCCTTTCTGATTTACCAAAACGCACTTTGGAACAGATCGAATTTCACTTCAATCACTACAAAGATCTGAAAAAACCAGGCACCACCAAGGTAGAAAAATTCGGCGATATTGACGAAGCCAAATCCGTCATTGCTTCCGCCATCAAACGCTGGCAAGAAAAATAAAAACATCTTGTGTTTTTAGAAATTTTGTGCTATAATGTATGTATATTCGGGAATACCCGTCCATCCCCAGTCGCAAGACTGGGGAGTATTTTTAGCAATAAAGCTTTTTAAAACCACTTCTTACTAATTCCAAATCTGAATCTGGAACTGTCCCCAAATCAGATTTTACTTTTATCCATTCATTAAAACGCTTGTTTATGCAATCTTCCAACTATATTTCTCCCGCCTTTACTCTCACTTGCTTAGCGGTATCCCTATCTCTTACCGTCACCGTTCCATCTTCTAGCGTGTCAAAATCTACCACTACGCATTTTGGCGTGCCAATTTCATCTTGTTTACGATATCTTTTGCCAATATTACCAGAATCATCCCAAGTCACATTTCCATATTTTGCTCGCAAAATATCATATACTTCCCTTGCCTTCTCCACGAGTTCCGGCTTATTTTTTAGTAGCGGCGAAACGCAATATTTATATGGTGCCAAATTCTCTGGCAATTTCAAAAGCACGCGTTTGCTCCCATCAATCTCATCTTCTATATAAGCCTCAGAAAGCACCGCCAGGAATAATCTTTCCACGCCAATTGATGGCTCAATCACATGTGGAATATATACTTCTCCAGTATTTTTATCTCTATATTCCATACTCTTGCCAGATTCTCTCGCGATATTAGCAAGATCAAAATCCGTCCTATAAGCTATCCCCATCAATTCTTCCTTACCATTTGGGTAATCATATTCAATATCCACCGTCCTCTTAGAATAATGTGCTCTATCTTCTGCCGGGACTTCTAGTTCGTGAATTTTTTCTTTGCTTATTCCCATCACATCTTCCAAAAACGCATGGTTGATTTCAAGCAATTTTTCAAAATTTTCTTCCCAAGTATCTGGGTGCACAAAATATTCAATCTCCATCTGCGAACATTCGCGATCTCTCAAGATAAAATCTCTCGGCGAAATTTCATTCCTAAAGGCTTTCCCCTGCTGTGCAATTCCAAATGGCACATCCGGATAAAATGTATCTACTACATTTTTGTAGTTCGTAAAAATTCCCTGTGCTGTTTCTGGTCTTAGATATGCGATTGACGAATCATCCGTAATCGGCCCCACATGCGTAGAAAACATCATATTAAACTGACGAATCTCGCCCCAATCGCTCTTGCCACAAGTTGGACATTTCACGCCTAGTTTTTGGAATTCTTCTGTAGTCACACTCTCAGAAATACTATCTGCAATTTTGTCCGCCCTAAATCTTCCATGACAATTTTTACATTCCACCAGCGGATCCGAAAAAGTATCCGTATGTCCAGATGCCACCCAAGTTTTTGGATTCATCAAAATAGCTGCATCCACGCCATACATATCTTCTCTTTTTTCTACAAAGAAATCCCACCAACTATTTTCTATTTTCTTTTTCAAGATTACACCTAGTGGGCCAAAGTCCCAAGTCCCGGCCATTCCGCCATACACATCACTACCCGGAAAAATAAATCCGCGTCTTTTGCACAAACTTACAATATCATCTAATTTACCCATGCCTTCATTATATCATATATCTACATCTGATTCAGCGTTTTTGCCACATAGAATAGCTCGCCTGCCATTTCCTCTGCCTGCTTTACTCGCATCACTAGGCTCAGCTCCGCATTTAGAAATAGCCGCATCATTTTGATTTCGTCCGTAGAAATTTTACCTGCCGTGTCTGGACGCAACGCTTTTTCTGTCCCATCCCAAGTATATCTTTTTCCTTGTTTCAAATCTTTTCCATTTGTATCTTTGTATAAATTTACTTGCTCACCAGAAAGCACCGCCAAATTAAAATAAAACCACGCCTGCACCAAAGCTGTATTTCCACCCTTATTTAGTACCCGCAGCGCCTGCACTATAATACTAAAAAACTCTGGATTATCTATCATTTCCGAAACTTTAGAAATCTTTTTTAGAAGCCCAGCCGCCACTTCCATCCTCTCAAAATCCGAAAGCAAATTTTGGTAAAATTCTTCCGTTTTTGCCCCAGTTAACACTGCAAATTTTCCTTTTCCTTG
Source organism: Candidatus Saccharimonadota bacterium (assembly GCA_017404515.1). GTDB lineage: Bacteria > Patescibacteriota > Saccharimonadia > Saccharimonadales > Saccharimonadaceae > Nanosyncoccus. The sequence goes on from JAFRCG010000020.1 coordinate 2,816, forward strand.
ATGCAAATTTATTTGCGTCAAAGAAAACATCTCTATCCCGCCAGCTAATTTTGATTTTTCTTTTCTTACCCCCTTGGCCATCACCGCCATTTTTCCTTCCGGCGTCAAAATATTTATAATTCTATCTGCCTCGCCGTAATTCGTCCGCCTCAGCACCACCGCTTTTGTTTTAATATCACTTCCCGCCATTTTTCTCTTTTCCCGTATATTTTCTTACATATTTTCTAATCTGTTCCGGATACATTGTAGCTTTATCCAAAACTCCCACCACTCCATAATCTTTCAAACTTTGTTCTTCAAATCTAATTCCCGACACTACTACCACTGGTATTTTTTCCGTATCTTCATAAGACATTAATTCGTTCAAAAAGGTAAATCCATCCGGCCCATCCAGCAACACATCCAAAAATATCATTTCTGGTATCTCGTCGACTATTGCCGCCATCGCTTCAATCCCATTCCTAAAAATCTTCGTTTCCGCCCCAGAATCTTCTGCCCGTATCGCTCGCGCAATACATTCTGCCATCATTCTGTCATCGTCAACTATAAAAATCATCAGAACAAACTAACCTGTTTAGAGATTGGTAGTTCCACAAAAAAACTTGTCCCATCCCTATGTCGCACTGCCCCTACATTAGCGTTCATGTATTGCGAGAACTTTGACGCAATATAGAGCCCCAGCCCAGAACTTCCTGGCCGCATCGCAATACTTGTTGGCTTTTCTACCCAACCTTTCTTTAGACTCCTCCACACATCCATTGGTAAGGCCGGCCCAAAGTCTCTCACCAGTAGTCGCACTTTCCCGCCGCTGTCTTGCAATGTTAATTCACTTCTAGTTTCTTCGTCAGAATAATGCATTGCATTTAGGCAAAAATTATACACCACACTTTTTAGTAGTTCCCGGTTTGCCATCACTAATCTTGACCGATTCCGATAATCTATTTCCAAATTTCTATGATTAAACCTAAACAAATACCTTAGTTCTTCTGTCACCTCATCACACACTGCCCTAATCGCTACTGGCTCCACCTCAAACAGGCCATCGTCTAGCCGGGCTATCTTGGTCAAATCCTGTACTTGTTTCAGAGCTTTATCCGAAATACTCACCATCTGCGTTTGAATTTTCTTGCGTTCCGCTCTTTCGTCCACCATATCCAGAGAAAGCGCCAATTGCCGCAAAAGACCCAGCGGTGCTTTCAGCTCGTGCGCCGCCACCAAAATACCATTTACCTCGCTTTCCATACCCCCATTTTACCACATTTAGTCAAGAATTATTGATTGTATCTTACTGAATCCAGAATTTTTTGGTAATCTTCTTCAAAAATCATTGCATCCGTCTGAAGAATCGCTACTTTGTCTCGTATTTTGAACACCGCTGCAATCCCTGTCAATTTAGAGCTTGGCAATTCCCCAGAATAGAGGTTGGCGTTTTCGCCGTTTATTAGTCTCACATTTACGGCTAACTTTCCATTTTTGACATTGTTCTCATAATTGCTTACAAAACTCTCGTAGGACTGGTCTTTAATAATCACCCTTAGGGCATTAATCGTATTTGTTCCCACTGGATAAACTTTTCCTGGATTTAAGTATGCCTCATAATCCCCACCAGTTGTAGCATCCTTGGCTTCATATACACTCCAGGTCTTAGGGTATTCAAAAGAAAGCTCCCCATAGTCTGCCGGACCAGCAAAAGTCTGATACGGCTCCTTTTCCCTCTCTATAAATTGGCTTTCCAGTTCCTCTGTTTTTTCATTGACAGCATTTGCTACCGCCAAATTTACTTGACTATCTACAGTTTTCTGTGCAGTATCCCATTTTGAGAACATCCAAATAAATAGCGCAATGAATGTCACTGCTACAAGACCAGCAATAATCGTCAATATCATCCATATCAAGTTTTTATTCCCTGCCCCTTTTGGCTCCACTGGCACCAACCTAGTAGTCGGTACTGGGTTCATAGGCTGACCACCAGGCATCTGTGGCTGCGGTGGCATCTGTTGTGGCTGTTGAAAAGATTGATATGGCTGATTATCCATAGCTTAATTATAACGCTTATCTTAGTTTTTTGTAAAGTCTTTTTGGATCACCGAAATCTCATTTTTAAGGCTATCCAAATCTTTTTCTATTTCTTTTGCCAATTTTGCTGCTTCCGCATATTTATCCGTTGCCTTTGCAAGATCAAAATTCTCTCCGTAAAACCAATCCACTACCTCATCTAATCTTTCTATCTTCTGATTTATTGTTTCCTTTTCCATTCTCCTCCTTTATTTAATTCTCTTTTTCACTTCTTTTATTTCCGCTTTTGCCTTACTTTCGTAAGTCGCAATTTCTACCATCTCACCCTCCTTCAATTTTCCAGTCACCAAAGCATATCCCTGTTTCAATATTGTATCCGGGTTCAATCCTTCTAACACTTTTTGCTTCACCTTAATTTCATTTTCAAGATGCGAGATCTTCATATTAACAGCTTCTCCCACCATCTTAATCTTCGTTTTTCCGCCTTCTCTCGCCTGTTCAATCTCTTGCAAAATTTTGTTTCCCACTCCATTCACATTAAATTTTATTCGCTGAATCTCTGCCTGTTTTTCGTTAGTCAGCATCTCCGCCACATTAGACGGTGTCGAGGCTCGAATATCCGCCGCCAGATCCGCCAAACTCTCATCTACCTCATGCCCAATCCCAGTAATAATCGGTATTCTTGATTCCGCTATTGCTCTTACTAAGGCCTCATCATTAAACACTGCCAGATCATCTGCGCTGCCACCACCTCGCATTATTGCAATTATTTGCACTTCTGCTTTCTCATTAAAATATTTAATTGCAGAAATAATTTGCTCAGCCGCCGCCAAACCCTGTACCATCGTATGCGCCACTTGAATTTCTAGCCCACCCCAGCGCTCATTAATAATCTTGCAAAAATCTACATATCCTGCCGCCTGCGTAGAAGAAATCACACCAATTTTTACCAAATCTTCTGGTATAGGTCGTTTTCTAGAAACATCAAACAACCCCTCTTGCTCCAATTTTTTCTTTAAAAATTCAAAGCTCTTCTTGATGTTTCCTTCCCCTACCGGCAAAATCTGTTTCACCGTCAAAGAAAATCTTCCCCACTTGGTTAGTTTTGGCGTGGCTTTTACCACCACTTTCATCCCGTCTTCCAGTGGCAGCCTCAACTGAAAAAGTGGCATAAAACAATTGATACTTCCGCCCTCATCTTTGAGATCAAAAAACACCCACTTACCTTGGTTTACTTTAAAACTTGTCACCTCCCCCTCTACCATCACTCCTGTATAGGCGTATTCCAGTGTCCCATTCAAAAGCTCGGTAAATTCCGACACCGTAAATTTTGGCGCTTCAGTAGCGGCTTGTCTCTCCTGTTCCGCCAAAATTTGTTCTATCTCATTCATCTTCTTTTGTATCCCGAATTTCTTCTGCTTCTTCCACTTTTTCTGTTTCTTCTATCTCTTTGATTTCTTTTTTGTTTAATTTAGAAATTGCATGTTGATAAAACCCATACCCCGAAGCGATTGTGCCTACTAGCACAATTACCCTAGTAGTAATCACTACCGCCGTTGCCAGTCCCAAATCTACTCCCAGTGCCCACATCACACCAGCCATAGAAGCTTCATATCCACCTGCACCACCAGGCGTTGGCAAAATCGCGCCAAAGATCGAACCTATTGCTTCCGCTACCATAATCTGTGGCAAAAACTCTGGATGCCCCATCGAAATCGCTACCAGCCAATAAGTCGCCACTTCCAAAAAACTATACACTACGCCCCAGATAATCGGCGCCTTCAAAATATTTTTGTGCTCTTTTGCTTCCAAAAAAGCCGCGTGTAATTCCATGCAATATTTGTGTACCACCATATCTTTTAGTACTTTTTTCTTGTGTCCAAATGTTATCTTTCTAACTAAGAAATTCACAAATTTAGTGACAATATTAGCAAACCAGTCAATCCGTTTCTTGTTCCCTACAATTACCACCATAATTGCCATCACTATCACTACCGCCGTACAAATTATCGCTACCAGCCATAACATATATCTGTTTTCCGTTGGTACTGTTCCCATCAGTACTAACGCCAAAATCGCCACCATCGTCTGTGTTTGATTTGCCAAAATCGTAATCACATACCTCAGTATATACATAAAACTCGTCTGTCCAGCAGAGGAGCCATACGGCGCCAGCCGCCAGGCAATATATCCTAACCCAGAAAATCCACCACTTGGCACTGCATTGTTTACAAAATTCAGCTCAAAAGAAATCCGCATCAAAGTCCAGTTGGATATTTTCTTGGCGTCTTTCTTGGCCGCCATGTAGGAGAAGAATATTTGTCCAGCACAATAATACATAAAAAGTTGTTCTGGAATCAAAAGGATGATAAACCAAATATTTGTATTCGCAAGATATGTTATTGCTTCCAGTACTTCGTTGCGCGCACTCCACACCACCAGTGCAACCAAGATTAGTGTAACCGCTGTTAATATCTTCCTAAACATGCCTTACCCTGTTTTATTTTGCCGGCTCTTCCTCTGCGTCGTCTTCCAAAAGTTTCTTTGATTTTATCTCATATCTTCTTCCGTTCACCGGAGAAATATAGTAGTCCTCATTTACCAAATTTACAAATTTTGTCAGTTCCTTTTCATCTAAAATATCAATATAGCCATCTTCTCCTGCCAAAAGTTCCAGATCCATCTTGTCGGCATAATCAATTAGCTGCTCCTGGCTCATCTCGTTCTCTAGATCAAAAGCCTGCACTTTTTTAAGCAGCGGCTTTCTATCTTGCAGCATCTCATTTAGCGTCAAACCTTCGGACAATTTCAACTTGTATTTTTCTTGTAGCTGCTTGGCTTTTTCTTCTGCAATCACCTGTGCTTTATAGTCATATTGGAAAAGCGTCTCAAACTTTGGCTGATTAAAAATCACCACCGTCTTATCTATAATTGCCACCTGATTATCTGTCGGCATTTTGATAGCCACTTCTGCCGAAAACGGCTCAAAACTTTCTCCATTTAGCTCCCAAGATTGAGCGCCTTTAATTGCTGACGATGCAGAAATCCCCTTGGCAATATAAAAAGTCTTTGTTCCATCTTCCCCTCCAGGGTAAGAAAACTTGGCAATGATTCCTTTTATCTTTCTAAACTCATACTCGTTGTCAGAAAAATAATCAATGTCTTTGTATTCCTGCTCTATCAAATGGATCAAAGTTTCTGCTCGTCCAACTTTGGTGAGCTCTGTTCTATAGACTACCTTGTCTTCTCCGTCGCTCATCTCATAATCTCTACACTCTAATCCCCTATCAGCCTCTTCAATGATATATTTTACAGCTGCATTCATAAACATTTCTTTTACATTCCCAGTCAAAGAATCTGAATATCTCACCTTATATGGTGTGTAGTTTTTATTAAACAAAAAAAGCTCTACTGATACATTATTTTTGATCTCGTCCACCTCATTCGCCCACTGAAAAATATCAAATTTTTCTTCCATTTTACCTCACTTATAATCTAAAACTACTTATTGTTATCTATTATATCATTCTTCTGTATCATCTCAAAGTAAGATTCGTGCGAAATCTCTTTCTTTGACAGATGGAATAGCTTCAGTGTCCTCTGCAAATCTTCCATCACCTCGCTCACCTTGTCATCTTCATCGAGTGCCGTCTCAATCTTTACATAATATCCCGGTAGTTTATCTACCTTATCCAGATAAATCCTAGAGGTTTCACCTAAGACAATCCTTCTCCTTCGGCGGCTTACTTCCGATGCTAGCACAAATCCCAGCTGGTGTATCATGTTTACAATTTCCGAATAATCCCGCACTTCAGATCTGTCTGTAATTTCTATTCCGCTATCCTCAATATGTCGCTTCAAAATCAATTTGTATTTTGCTGGCTTGTCCACCGTCTTCATTTCTGTCCGCATCACCAATCTTGGCAAGCTCATTCCTCGCTTATATCCTCTTGGTACATATACTCTATCGTGCTGATACAATGTTGGCTCAAACTCTAGCTCAATCTCTTTCATTCGTTTTTCAAATTCTGCTAGATTGTCCACCCTTACTTTGATATTTACTCTTCTCATAGTGTAGCTCCTTCCCTTGCCTTATTTGCCCATTCATCTGCGATTTCATTCATTTCTGTCCCCACATGTCCGCGCACCCATATTAGTTTTGCCTTGCTTTTCTCATATAGATCGTAAGTTTCTTTCACTAGCTCCAGATTCTTTATCTCACCCTTCTTTTTTGTCCAATTTGCCTGTTTCCACTTTGGCGCCCACTCTGTCAAAGTCTTTATCCAAAATTCTGAATCTGTATGTATTTCTGCTTCTTCCCCATCTAGTAGTAAGAGTGCTGCTTTTAGTGCTGCCCCCTCCATCTTGATGTTGGAAGTTTCCTTTTCTTTCCCTAGTACCACTGGCTTCCCATCTTCAATCACGGAAAACCCCCCTGGCCCAGGGTTGGGTGATGCACTACCGTCCGTCCACAAACTTCTCATCTTACCTATATTATAACATAAATTCCCCAGAATTGGCATGCTTTCTTTATCCATTTTATGTATAATATATATTATGAAAAAACAGAGCGCGCGTATCAAAAAGGCCATCGAAATGGCCACCTCCGCCCACGAAGGTCAACTCCGCAAATCCGGCGACCCCTACATCTCGCATCCTTTAGCCGTCATGAAAATCGTTGAAGATTGGGGTATGGACGAAGACACCATCATTGCCGCTGTTCTGCATGACACCGTAGAAGATACCGATATCACTCTCCAAGACATCAAAAAAGAATTTGGCGACCAAGTAGCTTTCCTAGTTGATGGCGTCACCAAACTCAGCAATGCTCGCTCTGGCATGCGTGATCTCGATACTTATCTCCCTAGCACCAAAGACAATCTTCTAAGACTGCTTGTTGCCACCGGCGCCGACATCCGTGTGCTTATCATCAAATTAGCAGATCGTCTACATAATCTTCGTACGCTTTCTGCCCTTCCGCCAGACAAGCAAAAGAAAATCGCCAAAGAATCTTTGGAAGTTTTTGCTCCCCTGGCAGACCGTCTCAACATGGGACGCCTCCGTGTCGAAATGGCCGATATTGCTTTTTCCTATGTTAATCCCAAAAGATACAAAGAACTAAGTGACATCATCGAAAAACACAATAAGTCCGCCGAAAAAACCATGCAAAAAATCCGCCAAGAAATTTCCGAAGCTCTTGGTCGCGAAAAAATCAAGTTCCAAATCTCTGGCCGTATCAAATCTATTTATTCTCTGCACAAAAAACTTGCCAAGCATAATCAAAATATGGGAGAAATCTATGACCTCACTGCTCTACGCATCATTGTGAATGACATCACTGATTGTTACCTTACTCTTGGCGTTATTCACTCTCTTTATATGCCTATGAACGGACGCATCAAAGATTACATCGCCATGCCAAAGCAAAATGGTTATCAGTCTATTCACACCACCGTTATTACCAAAGACAAAAAAATCGTAGAATTCCAAATCCGCACTAAGGAAATGCATGATTACGCCGAACGCGGTCTTGCTGCCAGCTTTTATTACAATGAGCAAAAATTAACCGAAAACTACCGCACTGGCAAAATCCAACATCTTCCTACTTCCCTACTCTGGATCACTGAGCTTCAAGATACCGCCGCCAAGCTTCGCGCCGGCAAAAAAGTTGATATCAAAAAACTCCGCCTCAATCTCTTTGCCGACAAAATCTTTGTCTATACCCCTAAGGGCGATATCATTGATTTGCCCAAAGGTTCACTTCCTCTAGATTTTGCCTACCGTCTACATTCAGAAATTGGTGGCCGCGTCCAAGGCGTCAAAATCAATGGCAAAATGAGCAGCCTAAACACTAGGTTAAAACATGGTGATGTTGTAGAAATTCTCACCTCCAAAAATCCTACTGCCAAAGCATCTTGGTTTGACAAAATTATTACTCCTCACGCTCGCCAAAAACTCAGACAGCAGCTCAGCAAACTCGGAAAGTAAATAGCCAGGCTATTTCTCAAGTTTACTAAGCAGCTCTTTGAGTTCTTTTTCGTTCTTGCAGGAGAATGTCACACTTTTGACACCAATTCTCACTTTGGAGTTGTATTTGTCAGATAATTTTACTTCTTGCTTTGCATAGATATGAGTTTTGGTGGCCATCGCCGAACTCTTCTTTTTCTTTGAGGCGATAAACTGTTCCACCTGTCTTGCCGTCCAGCTTTCTTCAATCAATCTTGGTAGCGCCGCCTTAATCACCTCTGGTTCTGCCGAAATCAGCGGTCTCATCACCCCTTCAGACAAATGATGTTCACGCATAGCTTTTTTAGCTTCATCTGGTAGCTTCAAAAGCCTCAGACTATTTACAATGGTGCCTTCTTTTTTGCCCACACGCTTTGCCACTTCAGCATTGCTCATATTAAACTGACTTTTCAGTTTAGCGTATGCTGTAGCCAGCTCAATTGCGTTCAAATCTTCACGCTGTGCATTTTCAATAATCGATAGCTCCAATCTGTTTTGAGCATCCAATGTCCTAATAATTGCTGGGATTTTTGAAAGTCCTGCTAGTTTTGCCGCTCTATACCGTCTCTCACCTGCTACAATCTGATAATTATCATCAATTTTTACTACTACAATTGGAGAAAGTACCCCAAATTGCCTAATTGAATCTGCTAGCTCTTCTAGTGCCGCCACATCAAAATCTTTCCTTGGCTGGTCTTCATCTCTTACGATTTTCGTTAGCTCAATTTCTACCAATTTGCTCTTGTCATCATCTACCGTTGGATCAAATTCTTCATCTACCAACTCTGTTGGAATTAGACTTTCAAAACCTCTACCAAGTCCATGTTTTGCCATCTTAGTCTCTCCTCCTTTGCACTATTCTTTTTATCAAAAATATCGCTAGCAGTGTCATTTTTTCCTCCCTGTCCTCTCCTCTACTTCTCTCGCCAAAGCCTTGTAGGCCTTTGCACCCTTAGAAAACTTATCATAATTCCCCACTGGCGCTCCATGGCTTGGCGCCTCCGCTACTCTGACATTTCTCGGAATTGTAGTTTCAAATACTTTGTCCTTAAAGTACTTCTTTACTTCCTCTAATACCTCTACTGATAGAGAGGTCCTTTTGTCATACATTGTTGCTAGCACACCTAAGAGCTTTAGTTCTGGATTTACTTTCTTTACCAGTTTCATACTTTCAAGTAGTTGTGCCACTCCTTCTAGCGCATAGAATTCCGTCTGTACTGGCAAAAGCAAATATTCTGCCGCAATCATCCCATTTACCGTCAAAAATGACAGACTCGGTGGCGAATCAATAATAATATAATCATACTGAGCACTAATTTCTGCTATCGCATTTTTTAGTTGTACAAATTTTTTATCAAGTTTGGCCATTTCTACTTCAGCATTGGCAAGTTCTGGTGTAGTTGGCGCAATATCCAAATTCTTAAATTTTGTTTCCTGGATTATCTGAGAAAGTGTCGCTTTTCCTAAAGCTACCTCAGTCATTGTCTCTTCTAGATCTTCTTTTTGTATCCCTAGACCAGAAGTAGCATTTCCCTGTGGATCAAAATCTATAATCAAAGTCTTGAATTTGTCTTTCGCCAAAAAATAACCTAGGTTAACTGCCGTAGTAGTCTTCCCCACACCACCCTTCTGATTAGTGATACAAATCACAGTAGCCATATACACCCATTATATCATACTTATGCTTCTATTGTTCAAAAAGCTTAAATATTTTTAACAAAACTAACTTAAATAACCTGCTTCAACTCGTTTTTGTCCAACCTTGCATTTTTACTTAAGCAATAGTATAATGGTAGGCAAGTAAGAGATATATTTCTAGGAAATACATTCTCGCTTGCCTGGGTTGAGAGAAGTTTCGTCTAACGACGGAACTTCTTGTATTTGGCGGTGGTTCTGATAGAAATTAGACCCCAAAGGATGCGTATTTCTCTCATACTAAACTTCCTTTCCAAGAAGCATCTGACCTGCCTAGAATTAGTCTATCTCAGTGACACCTCTCCACACTCCCACCACAGAGAAGTTTTTGCTTCTGGTAGTGTATTAATTAGCATCACAGACTATCGTTAGACATTATTGCTCCCAAACCCACTTTCCATTAATGCACATCATAGAAGTCTATACAAGCATGAGCCTGATGGAAAATAATGGTATTGGTTAAATAAATAATTGCTATTGGCTTATTCTATAGCTCTTTTGCTTTTTGTTAGGAGACGCAGCGGAGAGAAAACCCGCTGACCTTACCAAAGCTGTCATATTGGGGATAGATACCGCTACTGTCTATGTCCAAGTCGTACGCATTACTACTGTAAGCCGTGGTGGACCACCAACCCCCGCCGGAACCCTGGCTGAACAGATTGCCATTATTCCAGCCATAGGCACCCGATAATACATACGAAAGCGGATACCGACGGGAAAAGGTGAAAATGGAGCAGGAGAGCAAAACCAAAAGTTTTGTTATTGTTTCCTTGAGGTATAACATTAGAACCAGTTATGTATAGATAGTACATATTATCACTGACGCCGCTATCCGGTGTTGCAGAATGTAGGTGACCATCCGTTCCCTGATCGCCCAGGCTAGCTAGGCCATAATTGTTACCCCAATAGAAGAACCCTGACAATACATACGAAAGCGGATACCGACGGGAAAAGGTGGAATAGCAGGAGAGACAGAATCTCTAAAAAGAAGCGGGTGGCATGCACAGTGGTTTTAGACTGCTTGATTATTTAGATTTAGAAAGCAAAAATGTATATTATTGCCGTTTACCAATTATGACATTTTTGCTTTCCAAGTCAGCAGTCAGAAACCACTGTCATGCCAGGACCCGCTTCGTACTCTAGTAGCCTGTTTTATGCAGGCCCCCGTGTTCATGCCAG